>JAUYQE010000062.1 GCA_030695605.1 Nanobdellota archaeon | reverse complement strand
TATAGATAACTGCGCAACTTAGAGAACATATGTTCCCACAAAAAAAGAATTAATAACCTTTTTCTTTCGCTGTATCCCCTGCATCTTTCTTTTCACCAGTTTCCTGAGTTCTTTTGTGTCTTGCGCCTGATGAGCTTTAAGCTTATAGGCTTTCAAATATTCCCATACATGCTCATCAGGATTTAATTCTGGCGCATAAGATGGTAAAAGATACACCGCTAACCTCTTCTTATGCATTTCCACAAATTCTTTTATTTTATTTGCTCTGTGTACTGGTGCTCTATCTTCAATAACAATTATTTTTCTTCTTGGATGTTGCTTGAGCATCTGCTCAAGAAATTCAATATGCTTGTCTGCATTAACTCTTTTTTTCTCAATTCTAAAAATCATTTTACCCGCTGGGCTAATGGCGGAAGTTACACATAAACCACCACGTTTTCCAGTCACTTTAACAATGGGCGTCTTCCCTTTTGGGGCCCATGTTTTTCCCATGACTGGAGTGAGAGATATTCCTGCTTCATCTTGAAAATAAAGCATCGCCTGCCACCGTCGACAATGTGCTTTAATTCTTGGCCATTCCTCATCTAGCCAACGTTTAACTACTACGTCGTCTCGTTGTGACGCTCTTCGTTCTGGCTTTTGTGGTGTTAATCCTGTGCGCCGAAGTAAGCGCATGATATTGGTAGTATGGAGTTTCTTATTGGTGATTTTTTTCATCACTGTTTGTATTCGTTTGCAAGTCCAGAGAGGTGTTTCAAATCCATGCATCATTGCATTATCTTGTAAAAAATTCAAAAGATTTTTTATTTCTTCCACATCATACTTGAAAGCAGGACCCTGAGCTTTTGTACTCTTTAGTTTTTCTTTACCATATTTTTTGTATGCAGATATCCAATCAGAAACACTACAACGATGAACACCAAAGAAATCAGCAATATCATTTACTTTCTTTCCCTCTTCATGAAGTTCTATGGCACGAAAACGATAATGCTCCAGAACTTCATGTGAATAAGAACGCCCATCAATCACCATTTTAAGGCTAAGAAAATAAAATGACTATTTAAATTTATGTGCTGTATCCTACGCAGTTATCTATACTTGCATACTTCTGCTTTCTACATCAGCTTCGGTTGAAACCACATAGATCTGTTCAGTTTTCATGCGCTCTTTCCTCCAGCTTTACTTCGCCACCGCTTTCTTCTCTACCCTTTTCTCCTCGGGCTTTCTCTCTGCGGAGCGCATTCGGGGCAAAGGCAGCGGGCTGGGCAGATTGACTTCTTCGCTTATCTTGATAGCCTGAATGTTGCCTTTATGCAATGCTGCGTTGACCACTTCTTCCATGATCTCCATGGGGAGGCGCTTTTCTTTCTCCCAGTTGGCCTTGATTTCATTGATGATTTTTTCGTCATTCACGTAAAGAACCTGCCCTTCGACTTCTATCTTTCCCAGAGCGGGCTCGTAGGCACAGTTAAAAGCAAATGTGAATTTAATCCCTTTCTTGCCTTCGGCGCTGAAACTCAGGTCTTCCACGTCTTTGATGGAAACATTATTGTTGATGTTGACCTGGCCGCTTTTGCTTTCCAGGTTGCGTTCTGCGTGCAATTTATGCAAATTTATTTTTACAATAGTCATAGTTGTTCACCTGCTGTTTTATGCTTTTGAGGGCGGAGCTTATGGTTTATAAATTTTCCGAGTCTGGAGGAGAGAAAGGGCTTTCGAAAACAACATCTTTGGGACCACAAGCTTTGCTTTTTGTTAGGAAGAGCTGATGCCGTCGGCTTATTAAAACGGTTTTGCCGACGCTACGCCCAAGCCCGTGGGAGAGCTTCCCGCAAATCTATTTTCGGCATGTTCTTCAACAATGAGTTGTAAACACTCCTGAAAATTCCGTAAGAATATTTTCACCCGCACATTCTCTTTATTTAACCGGTACAATTGCGTTTTTCCGACTACCCTTGATTTTACCACAAAGCCTTTTTTCTCAAATTCTTTGATGATGTCATACGCTTTTGGCCGGCTTACCAAAGTTTCCTTTGCGAGGTCTCCCACCGCAACATCCAAATCTTGGTTTTCTAAGAGGTATTCCAGAACGCCGTTTTCTATCGTAGCACCGTAGGTTTCACAAAATGCTCCCCATTTTCTGTGTTTCATGTGTTGAACATCCAGACTTATAACTAACTTATTTTTTCGTAGAGCTCTTTTAGGGTTCTCGGATTCAGCGAGACATGCCAATCAGAGCCCTTGCCGGTCATTTTCTTGGAGCGGGAAATAATGCTTTCGTTTATCATTTGTTTGTACTCTTTCTCAAACTCTTTGCGTTCTTGCGGTTCCAGCCATCTGATTTTTGATTTGATAAGTTTTTCTTCTGGAGTATGCTTTCCACCGATGCAGCGCTTATTTAACAACGTTTGCAATAGGGCTTTTAACGCTGCATTCATTAAACCGCTTCATCTCACCCTCTGCTTTTTAACTTTTCCTTGCTGTGCTATCGGCCATCCTACTGGCTTTCGCGGTAGTCATTTATAATTTACTAACTGTAATAGTTAATTTATTATAAACTTTTCGCTATTTTTTATCCTTTTTCTCTTTCATCGCCATTATCTTATACACCAGCTTTGCCAGCGCATACGCTTCTGCACGGAAGTTCTCTCGTGGTGCAAATTCGACGATATCCGCAGCAATGACTTCTTTTTCTTGAAAGATGAGCCGCAGAATGTCAATAAGCTGGTCCCAGAGCAAGCCGCCGGGCTCCGGCGTGCCGGTATTGCGGATGAAAGAAGGATCGAAGACGTCAACGTCGATGGACAGATAGACATTTTTCTTCAGTTTGGGCAGCAGCGCCTTTATTTTTCTTAAGGATAGTTCATGGCTCTTGAGCAGATGCACGTGCGGCCGTTCGGCAATCATCCGTGCTTCATCACTATCCATAGCGCGCACGCCGGCGATGAGCAGGTCGCGCTTCTTTGCCAGTTGCCGGGCGACGCAGGCATGGTTGTACGGTGAGCCATTCCAGGAATCGCGGAAATCCGCATGGGCATCGAGAATGATGACGGAAAAGTCGTTTTGGTTTTCGCTTTTCTCTTGAAGCAGCTCCATTCCTTTGACCATGCCCAGCGTTACTGCGTGATCTCCGCCCAGGCCGATGACAAATTTTTCGGCCTGCTGCAGCACCGTTTCTGCAACTGTTTCTATCATCTGTTCTGGCGTGCACTTTTTCAGTTGCAAAGGCTTCAGGAGTGTGATGCCTTCCTCATACGGCTCGCTGTCAAATTGCTCGTCATAATACTCCAGAAAATAGGATGCTCTAATGATCTCTTCTAGCCCGCGAGAAGCGCCTTTTCCGTACGTGACGTTCTGTTCGTACGGCAGCGGAAGGATAACGAATTTGCCGTGTTGGTACTGTTTTGGGAGGTTCATCCACGACGTTTTTTTTTTCATTTTTTAACCAGCAGTTTTTCTAACGGGATTTCGTACCAGAAGAGTGCCCCCCAATTTTTTCCTTTGTTGATATGGCCGATTCGGCCACTTAGCTTATCGATCCTTCTTTTAGAGCCGTACAAATGAAGACCCGTGCCACCATGATAAACATTTTTCAATTTTCCTCTCGTTTTTTTTGAGTCTATTTGTTCGTAGAATAAATATTGCTCAACAGCGGGATCAATCCCCGTCCCGTTATCTTCCACTTCTAGCCGTACGAGTGTTTCGTCTGCTTTCATACGTACTGCGAGTTCTGCCACGTGCTCCGGGTATCGCTGAAACATAAGCATGAGGCTGTCGCTGGCATTGGCACAGAAGCCGCCATTTACAAAAGCGGGAAAGTTTTCTACTGTTCTTCCTAAGAAAGATTCAAGCATATGGTAGAGTCGTTCGCAATGACTATAAGCGATGGCAAATAGCAGGTCATTCGTTCTTCTCAGCTTCTTCGTTTTAGCCTCAGGATGATGGCGACCGATAATCTCTTCTAAATCGTTTAGAGTTGCTCTTATCTCCAAAGCGCTGGCAATGATCATTCCTCCACCTCCGTCTCAATTTTTTCCAAATCACAGAATTCCGTCGCAAAATTATATGCTCCCGCGTTGAGGAACGTCAAAGTGTCGCCTATTTTTGGCTCTTTCAGGTACACCCGATAGCGGAACAAGTCCAAGGAGCAGGGGGTTATCCCTTTGATGACGTAGGGCTTTCCTTCTTTTTCCGATAGCTCGTAATCGACGCGGAGTTTCACCGGAACGATAAGAGCGTCCATGTTGCTGTTGTAGACGGACGCATTGATGATAATGGTATTGCCATGCAGGCCGATGATGGTGGTTTGGAGTTTTACGGCCGGCGCGGAGATGAAGCGTCCCGGCTCGAGCATAAGTTCTATGGTGTACTGGCGCAGTTTTTCCCGAAATGCGGCAATCTTCTGGACAATACCGGGAAGCACGTCAACGTTCGTATTCGCATACGCTGCCGGCAAGCCGCCGCCCATGTTAATAATGTCGATGGACTGCAGCGTTTCTGCATCGAGCACTGAAAAGATCTCATCGGCATAGTTCCATTCGCTCAGGTTCTGCGTCTTGCGGTGGAAATGGATGCCCAGCTGCCGGATTTTGGCACGGAGGTTGGGATTTGCTTGTATCTCCTGAATACGTTTATTGACGATGGCTGCCGGCATGCCAAACACAAAGTAGCGTTCCGTTCTGACGGTATGCTCCTGGAGCTTTAATCGGAGGAAGAGGGTTATTTGCAGTGCAGCAGTTGTAGTATTTTCTAAGAATTTCAAAAGAGTGTTTAAATCTGCCTCATTATCAACGACAAAGCTGGTTATCCCCTTGGCAGTTAATTTCGTCAGGTTCTCTTCTGTCCACGCCTGGGCAAAAAACAGCACGCGGGAGGTATCGGCAACATGCTGCAGCTCATTCGGGAGATGGATGCTGAACAACGAATCGGTCTGCGCTTCAAGGATTTTGGTGATGAGTGGATTGGTCTTGGAGCTGTAGGAAACGAAGTCGGCAAGATCTTTGGCTTTCCGGTATTGTTCAAGCACTTTGCTGGTGGAGAGGAGGAATTTAGGATTGGGAAAGTTATTCATCGTAATCATCCTCCCCTTTGACGAGCGTTAATTTTCCTTCGTCAATAACGGAGAGAGCGCCTTCTCGGCAAGTGTCGGCAAGTGAAAGTCTTCCTTGAACGTTGTTGTCATAGCTAAGAACTTTATGGACGTCTATCTCCTGCCAGGGTGTATGAGCTCCTCCAATCAGAACACGACCGTCAGCTTGCGGTACCCCTCTGAATACTCCCACTTTTTGAATGCGGTATCTGCCGCGAAGCAAGCAGGGTAGCCGTTTTTCAAAAAATCCCTCCAGTAGCTTCTCTACCCTCTTCTTCGACCAGAAAAGCATGATTTCTTCACGGGGCGGAACGAGGGGTTTTTCTGTTAGTGCTTCTGCAATGATTGAGGGCGGAATTTGCAGGAAATATCTCGAGTGATTTCTACAGAGAACGCCATTTATTTCAACAAAGGCTTCATAATTTTCTCCTTGTTTCTCATAGTGAGCAAATGCCCGCTGGACAAGTTCTTCAACCATAATTGGTTCATAGCTTTTCATGTCTCTCCCTCGGTGAGGCTGAGTTGGCCTTCATGATTCGCTAAACTTAATCCTCCTTCTTCATTGCTGATAGATAGCCTTCCTGCGTGATTATCTTGATATAGAAAAAGTCCTCCTTTGGCTGCAGGAAAAATGTGATGCACGTAAAATTGTGCATCCCAGATGATTTGAGCATTCGAACTATCGGCTCTTCCAACACCGAAAAAATACGTTCTTTGTATAGCTATCTCTCTAGGGGCTGTTGCAAAATAGTTGAGAAGCCTTTTACGTTCCGGTGACGCTACCGGGAATACTGTTTGGTCTGGGAGGAGGAGAAGGCTTTGCATCGTCGAGGGTACTGCCCCTAAAAGACGTTTTATCCCTCTAATGACAGGCTCCGGAACGTAGAGAGAAAACGAATGAAGATAAGGCCATTGCATAAAATTTATTCTTTGGAAAAATTTTTTCGCCTCTGTTTCTTCGAGAATTCCATCTATCATGACATTTTTTTTTTCGCGGTAGACCAGTACCATTTCATTATCGGGCTTTTCTTTCGGAGCTCCTTTCAGCAGGCCTTGCAGAGTTCCGAGTATCAGGTTTTCAATACTGGCAAACTGGTATTCACTCATCTTCATCCACCACGCTTAAAGCTCCTTCTTCTTCGCTGATTGATAGAGCGCCTTCCAAATCGAAATTGCATACCGAAAGCTTACCCCCCTGATCACTGATGGGAAAAAGGCGGTCGACATGAAAAAAAGAGTAACAACTGCTTTCATCTTGCCAAAGTTCAGGAAAAAGGAGTCTATATTCCCCTTGGGCGCAATAATGGCTTTTTGAAGCTTTAGCCGTTTTAAGTATTTTCATCATTTCTGGGGTATGAGCCTCTGGACACGATAACCTTATTTTTCGTTGTGAAGGATGACCTGGGGATCTCTCCAGCTCTTCCAAAGCGGGAGAAGGGATAGCAAAAAAATAAAATTCAGGACCGTATGCTGGGAGACCTCGATACATCTTTTCTATAATCCCTTCAATCATAACCTTTTCGACGGTAGCAAATCGAGAGTCAATACTTATCTTCCCCAGAGCTTCGCTTACTAATTCTCCAACGCCAATTTTTCGGTATTCACTCATCTTCATCCACCACGCTTAAAGCGCCGTCTTTTTCGCTGATTGTTAAAGCGCCTTCTAAGCCGCCCTCGTAAAGAGAAAGTTCTCCGGCCTGCCGCTGTAGTGTTTTAATATCAAGAATTAAAATGGAGCCTTCTTTCACCCAATAGCGACCGTTATACCTATTATACTTCTGGAAAACATGAGGTCCCCCGGGGGTAGACTGTTTACGCCAGTAGCCATTGACAGAAAGGTTACCCTTTACTACAACTCGTAAGCCTTCTCGCACAGCGAGCTCTAGAACTACCCCGTTTTTTTTTTTAACATCGAGAGGAACAACAGAAGTCAGCTGATCACACCATGCTTTTAGTTTATAATGATCCTCTTTAAGACGGTACTGCCACTGCCATTTTTCAATTTGTCCTTCGATTTCAACCAGGCCAATGGACCACTGGTCTAGCGCTCCGTTAGGGTTTGATTCTGAATAGTAAACTCTCTTCAAAGCTTCTTCAAGAGGCATTTTTTGATAGTAAGGTTTACTCATTCTTCACCATCGACAATGCTTAGTCTTCCTTCTTCCTCACTCACGGATAAAGCTCCCTCTAAACCACCCTCATAGACCGAAAGCTCTCCGTTTTGCTCGGGGAGAAGAACTTCGTCGACTTCAAAGCCACCCCAGACCCTTTTTCCTTTGATGCGAACATCTATATTGTTTTTTCTTGCCATTTCTAACATCTCTTGTATTCTCCGCCAACTATTTCTCTTTAGAGGGTATTGTGGGTGAAGACCCAAGGCAAAATGCTGAGAAAAATGTTTCTCATTCATCAAATAATACCTCTTTTTTTCACCTCTTATTTTTCCTTCAACTTCTACGAGATATCCTCCCATTTCATCTTTAGAATAAAGCTTCCTCTGCGCTTCATCTAAACTCATTCTTTTGTATTCACTCATCCCCCACCACCCCCTCCGCATGCAATTCTTCCAGCGCTTTGATCATGGCTAAAGGGAATAAGATGGTCACATCGCCGATAACGGTAGCGATGTCCGAGTCATCTTTTACCTTGCCCCAGGATTTGGCTTCTTCGGTCGTAGCCCCAGACATGCTGCCGGACGTCTTGTGCGCCGTCGTCATATAAACCGCATAGTCCGCTCCGCCCGTGAGCAGCGTACATAAAATGGCATGATGCTTTGAGATGCTTCCACCCAACGCAATGACCCCTTTTTTCTCGTCATGGCTGGTAGAAAATAGAATGTTGCCAAAATCTTTCACCACATCGACGATAAAATCAGGATGCTTCTGCTGGAATAAATAGAGATGGAAGCCCAGCGCTCCATCGGTAATGGCCGGGCAGAAGATCGGCACGTTCTGCTTGGCTGCTTGATAAAGTATAGAATTCTCGTCCGTAAGCAGCAAGCCGATTTCCCGTAATAATTCCGATACTGCCCAGCGCTTCTGCTTCTCGTAGAGCATCGCCAGCACCGGAGTGATCCAGTCTTCAAAGCGCATATAGCTTTCATTTTTGATCAGCACATTGCCGACGCGATTGAGGCCTTGTTCATGCAGCGCCACATCATCGCTGCTGAAGCTGCCCAGAGAGAATGTTTCGCCCGTAGCTTTCATGATATCTTCTTCGATGCCGCCCACGGTTGTTACAATCACGTTAGCCATCTTCAGGCGGATCAGCTGTGCAAAAAATCCCCGCAAGCCGGACGTGGCCATATTGGACGTAAACGTCAGGAAGATCTTGGCCGACTCTTTCTTCATCTTGACGATAACGTCGGCAGCTTTCGCTAGCTCGATGCTCTGGAAGCCGATGCTTCCATACGCGTCCGTTAATTCCTTAACGGTCATGCCTTTCTTCCACTGGAAATCTTGGACATGCATGGTAAATCACCTATTCTTACACCCTGCAAAACACACCACTACCAACTCCGCAAAACACGGAAAAAGCCCTTCTGCGGAAAGATAAATCTATGAGAAAAAAGCGCTTCTTAACTGCCTTTCTTGCGCACGGAATCCATACTCCCCAAAAACGCCCGTTTCTTTTTAAATGTTACGACAGGTAATTACTACCCGCTGGAGAAAACGCAGTGCAAATATTTTTAAAGAGCGTTTCATTTTACTCCCGTATGTCTCTCGTAACAGCACCTCTAAAGAAAACTGCTACGTACGTTGTCCCCTCTCTTGCTGGAGCGCTCGTCGGCGTGGCCGCTTCTCAGGGAGTCCGGAGCGATTCCTTGCTCATCTTTCTTGGTTTTGTGGGAATTTCTGCGGGGGCCCTGTACCATTCGCGAGAACATGCCAAGCTCGTTCTTGACAAAGACGATTCTGAGCTAGAACGCAAGCTGAATCAGGAAACAGTAAAAAGCGGAATTTTTGCTACGCTTTCCATAGCGGCCGGCTACGGCTTTGGCTATCTCATCGGCTCGTTCTATCAGTGAAGCAGCTCTTGCAGCAGCCCCCGGGCAACTAATTCATGGGCAATGCCGACTGCTAGATATCCCAAGGGCCCGAAGGCCTGCGGATACTTCTCCCAGTCGCCTATTTCAGTAGCTGCAATGACTCCATGGAGAAATGGTTGGTAATAAGAGAGCGGCCGGTCTATCATAAAATAGTCCTCAACCCATTGGCGAATATCAGCTGGTACTTCATCAATATGCGTAGCCAAATCATAAATGTTGTCAAGAACAACCCCTCTTTCAAAGACCACTCTTTTACAGAAAGTGAGCAAGCGATATAAGCATTTCGGCGATATGGTACTTATTCTTCTACCATGCCCCGTTCAATAAGCTCGTAGGCAATGCAGATGGCGGTCTCCATCAGAGGGCGGCGGTGCTGCTCCGTTTTTCCTAAGCTCCCTACAGGGCCGGCTGAAAGAAAGCCCCGGATAAGCCCTTTATAATAGTCTAAAGACTGCTCGCCGTTAAAGTTCCGGCTAACAAAATTCCGCAGTTCTTGGGGAACAGAATGAATCTGTGTGGCAAGAAAAGAAATCTCTTTGGTTAAAACGAGATCATCAAGCGCCATGAGTACCAGAAAAGAGAGCGGATTATAAATAGATTGGGGAAAAGGCTTTAAATGGCACACTGTTCCTTGGCTTCATGAACCTCGTCGACGTCCATTGCCATCTGAATCATGCACTCTTTAAAGATGATCTGCCCGAGGTACTAAAACGTGCCGAAAAAGCCGGCGTAAAAGCCATTCTTACTTCTGGCGTGAATCCCCCAGCAAACCGGGAAGTCCTGCAGCTCGCCAAGAACTATCCGATAATAAAAGCCAGCCTCGGCATCTATCCCATTGACGCTTTAGGCTTATCGGAAAGGGAAACCGGCTTGCCGCGGCAGACGGAAAAGATCAATCTTGACGGCGAATTTGCCTTCTTCCAGCAGCACCAGAAAGAAATTACCGCTATCGGCGAGGTCGGCATGGATTTCCATTGGACTAAAAAAGAAGAGACGGGCGAGCAGCAGGCTGAGAACTTTCGGAAGATTATTCGCTTTGCCAAGACGCTGAAAAAGCCGATTGTCATTCATTCCCGGAAAGCAGAACTCGAGTGCATCGACATCCTTGAAGAAGAGCTGCCGAACAACGAGATTCCCGTCGACTTGCATTGCTTTGGCGGGAGCAAAAAGCTGGTTATCCGAGCTGCAGCCAAGGGCTTTTACTTCTCCATTCCGCCTAATATTCTCCGGCTGGAGCATTTCCAGATGCTGGTCCAGCTCGTTGACCTGAAGCAATTACTCACCGAAACAGATGCTCCGTGGCTAAGTCCGTTTCCCGGCCAGAAGAATGAGCCGGCTTTTGTGCTGGAAACGGTCAAAAAGATAGCTCAGATAAAAGGGCTTTCTGAAGAAAAAGTTGCAGAACAGATTTGGGAGAATTATGAACGAGTTTTTCTGAGTCGCAGCTGAAAAACGCTCAGCGGTATTTTCTCGTTAAAGCATACCACGTTTTAAATCCATGGTCAACATCTTTTTTTGGATCAAAGCCTTCAACATAAAGCCGCATCATTTTTCCTTGTTGTATGGCGTGATCAGCTACAGCACGATAAGAACCCATTCCAAACATATCACTCTCTCCCCACCAATTAGAAAGGTCGATACTGGGAGCCAACCCTCTTTTTTCTCGCAGCATTTCAACAAGCTTATCTGCCAGTTCATCGAGTGCCTCTATTGGAAGGGCCATTTGTTTTCGTTAACGGGGAGAGTATTAAAAATTATCGCTTCAGCAGTATGCAAAGTGCTCGTTGTCTCCAGATTACTTCTCTTCAAAAACCAAAAACACTACGGCTGCCGGGAATCGAACCCGGACTACAAGCTTGGGAAGCTCGGATCATACCACTAGACCACAGCCGTGTGCAATGATGAGAAAAAGAGATGTATTTAAAAATTATTGTTGTTTTGGTAATAATCCCGAGATAGAGTAAAAAATGGAAAAAATAACTGCCCATGACGTAAAAATCGTACGAATAAATGAAACGCATAATGTCAAAGAATTCAAATCGTACGAACCGGAACTCGTTAATTTCTTGGTGGAAGATGCTTTAAACAATCAGACTCATAAGATTTCGGTAACCTATCTCTGGTTTTTGAGATCAACAGGATAACTGGTAGGGTATATCACCTTATTGAATGATAGAATCAACTTAGAGGGTAATTTAAAAGAAGCTTTTAGGAACAAAGGGATAGGATATCACTCCCTACCCGCATTAAAAGTTGGTAGGCTTTGTGTAG
This sequence comes from Nanobdellota archaeon, assembly GCA_030695605.1. Lineage (GTDB taxonomy): Archaea > Nanobdellota > Nanobdellia > Woesearchaeales > GW2011-AR9 > JAUYQE01. The sequence goes on along the minus strand of JAUYQE010000062.1, from coordinate 10,775 downwards.
ACAATCGTTTTTTGAGGAAAAGCATAGGAACTCTGATGCTCGCTTTTGCGGTCAAAGTGGCCAATCATATTTTTAGTGAATATGCTGGCTGCCGGTTTATTGTCTTGGATGCAAAGCGAAATCCTCAGAATGATCCAATACACTTTTACAAGAAAGTGGGGTTTATTTCATTGAAAGAGCGTAAGAAAGGGACGACACCAATGTACTTAGATTTAATTAACAACGTTAAATTTAGTATGTAACGCTTTTTTAATGAATTCTATACGTTGAGGATTGGGGTTTGTTTGTTCTTTAATCATATTTCTAACAAAACGTATAGCATCTGGTCCTCTCAAAGTTGGTGTTGCTCTGATTGGTTTTGCCATTTTCTAATATACTCCATAATGTACCTATCATTTATAAGATTTTCTGCGCAAATTGTTAAGAATTATGATAAAAAATATCAATTAGTCTGCTATAACAGTATAGCACATATCTATTATTCTAATTCACTTCTCCTCTTTCTCTTCTTCTTCGCTTTCCCGGCGGATAACCTTCACCGCATCCATCTTGACGGTGATCGGAATGGGTACGGCAGCTTCAAGAAGCTCGACAACAATCTCTTCTTTCTGCTGGTTGATGCGCATGACTTTGGCGTGCTCGCGCTTGAAAGGCCCGGAAATAATCTCGACAATGTCACTCTTCTGGATATTCATCTCGACTTTGACTTGGGCAAGCATGTGCTCGATCTCTTCGTAAGGAATCGCTGTAGCCAATAATCCCCGAGCATAAGGAACACCCTGGAGGATTGCTTCCGCTGCTGCTTTCGAGGTGGCCTCTACGAAGATGTAGCCGCGCATGCCGTGGGGGCGGATGACTGCCAGAATTCCCCCTCCTGCTCTTTGCAGCTTGGCAGCCAAGTAGTCCACTACCTGATCTTCGCGGTTCGCCGCTGTCCTCAGTCCAAAAATTGCGGTTTCCATGTTAGATAAGCAGTTGTTTTATCAGGAAAATGATAAAGCCGATAATGCCGATGGCGGCACAGCCGAGACCAGTAATTTTAGCCAGGTTTTTATACTCTTCTTTGTTGGGTTTTTTCGTGACCCGGAGCACTCGCAGAGTCTCTTTCCAGAACCGTTTCAGCTTGCCGGGCTGTTCCAGTTGCTGCTCGGGCTGGTCCATAGCGGGCTAAACCAGAACTTCATTTATAAACTTTTCTTAGGATTTTCTCTTCCTTTCATCCATAAATTCAATGCCCAGCTCATCTTCGATGGCTTCTTGCTTGTGGGTGAAATACTTGTTGCCTTCCCCAAAAATCTGCTCGGACTGCACGCCCGTGATGATCAGCATGGTGCGCACCGTCTTTTCTAGGTCTTTGTAAATCTGCGCACCCCAGATAATCTTAGCATGGGGATCGAGCCGCTCAGCAACGGTTTCCACAATCTTCCGGGATTCATCCAGTGTTAAATTCTCCCCGCCGGAAATATTGATCAGCGCACCCGTCGCCTGGGAAATATCCACGTCAATCAACGGATTTTCCAAGGCTTTCTGCACGGATTCCTCTGCCCTATTTTCCGCATCGGACTCGCCGACACCGATCAGCGCTACACCGCCTTCGCTCATGATGGCTTTCACGTCCGCAAAGTCCAGGTTCACTAAGCCGGCGCGAGTCACCAGTTCCGCGATGCCTTTGACGGCATTCGTCAGCACTTCATCTGCCACTTTGAAAGCGGTCTGCAGGGGCAAATGCGGCGCCAGTTCCAGCAGCTTTTCGTTGGGAATGACAATCAGGGTGTTAATGCTCTGTTCCAGCCGTTCCAGGCCGGAGATGGCATTTTCATGCCGATGCGAGCCTTCCATCATGAATGGCATCGTCACAATGGCCACGCTCAGAATGCCCATCTTCTGCGCCAATTGCGCAATGAACGGAGCGCTTCCCGTTCCCGTGCCGCCACCCAAGCCGCAGGTGATGAAAACCATGTCGGCACCTTCCATTGTTTTTTTCAGGTCCGCTTCATTCTCTTTGGCAGCAGCTTCGCCGACTTTCGGATTGGCTCCTGCTCCTAAGCCCTGCGTCAGCTCTTTGCCGATGAGCACTTTCTTATCGGAATTGGTGTAGAGCAGATCCTGGGCATCGGTGTTGATAGCAATGGTTTCAACGCCTTTAATGCCGACTTCAAAAATGCGATTAATCGTATTATTGCCTGCTCCGCCACAGCCCACGACTTTAATTCTGGTCTTGTGGCTGGCCAGCATCTTTCTCAGCTCATCATCAATATCACTATTGGCCTGCTTGTGGGAGATTTCCTGAGTTTGAATGTCTGGAGAAAATTTAGGATGCACATACGGTGCAGCTCCTTGCCCGGGTGCTGAGAAAGATTCTGATTGATAGGCCATACAAAATCACACATTTTATAACTCCAGTAAAAACCAAAAGAAGCTATATAAAGATTATTATGCTTAAAACCGCCGATTACAACATGCGGGATGGATATATGAATTCCCTACGCTTCCGGCGCTGATCCCGCTTCTTGGCGTGCGACTTCTTTCGGCATCGTTTTGCCCGCAACAGTTACTTCTTCCAATCCCGTGAGTGTTGCCAGCTTCTTCCCGAGCATGTCAGAAAATTCATTGGGAAAAGCCATCGGCAGGGTAACCATCGCTTTTTTTCCAGTCAATTCTACCCGCAGATCTTTGGTGGGGATGTGAAAAGCCGTATGCAGGAAGGCTTCCAGCTGCCTTTTTGCATCCGTCACCTTCTCGATGATTTCTACCGCATACTGCACGTCTTTTCCGGCTAAAGGATGATTGAAGTTGACAATGACTCGGCCGCCCGAAACGCGATTGACGATGCCCAGCTGCCCGTCAACGGTAATCTGCAGGCCCGGCTGGGGGTTCATCTTATGCTCGCGGAAAACGCTCATCGGCACGATGCGCAGGTTCTTGATGTCCCGCTTGCCGAAGGCGTGTTCGGGTGCCAGGGAAACCATACAGTTCTTTCCAATCTCTTTGCCGACGAGGGCCTCGTCCAATCCGGGAAGAATCTGTTTCTCGCCGATGCAGATGGTCATCGGGCCGTAAGAAGCCTTCTGGTTATAGAGATGCTGCTGCCGGGCTACTGCTTCATTGGTCGTATCAAAGACCATGCCGTCCGGAAGCATGCCGGTGTACTGTAAGGTGATAAAGTCATGGGATTGAATGATTTCTGCCATGGGGCACTCCTTTTTTGGACGAATTTATAAATATTTTCTTGAAGAAACGCAAAAGGGATTAGAGAGAGCCGCTTTTCTTCTTTTTCAGAGCTCTTTTGCCTTTGAGAAACAAGAGAATTTTCTCGGTGACTTGTTCAGCGGTAATCGTCGTTGAATCAATAACCAGATCGTAGTGGGATTCGTCCAGATAATCAAGGCCGTAGTATTTCTGATAGCGCGCATTATCTTCTTTAAAGCGTTCCTGGACTCTTCTCTTCATTTGCTCCAAAGAAGATATATTGCCTTCGTTGCGCGCATCTCTGGTCTCTTTTTGCTGTAAATCTTTCCAGATTCTGCGGGCCGCTTCCTCAGGGTCGACTTTGATGAATATTTTTATCGAGTCAGGAATGAAATAGAATTGCGTATGGCCTTCAGCAATGACTATTTTTCCCTCTTTTTCCAGCTTTTTAGCGAGTTCTGATGCTTTCTTATCGACATCCACGTCCGTTTCTGAGTGTGTTTTTGCATACTCGTTTAATTCGATGAGGGTTATCCCTCTTTCTTTTGCTAGCTCACGGCGCATGCCACCCACATAGATGCGTTCCGCCCCTAGAGCTTTCACTAACAGTTTTGCGACGGTGCTTTTTCCGCTGCCGGGAGTTCCCGAAATCGTAATAATCATGGCACTCCTAAACTTCTCCATGTTTAATAAAGATTTCGCGATTGCCGTTCGGGTTGGCCCAGAGCAACCTTCTTAAAGAACAACACTCTCCTTCTCTCTGTGGAACAGCACGCAAAGAGGCGGTGGAGTATTTTATTTTTGGTTCTGGTGGTCATCGGGGGTGCGGTGCTGGTTATCCGCCCGGCCATTCTCGGTTATGGTGTATATCGCTCTTTGGACGAAACAAATTATACTTTAGAAGAATTCGGAAAGAATATCCGTGAGATGCAACTGGACCTCTTAACATCCCAGGCGAACCTTTCCGTACAGTCGCGGCTGGCTGACGAGTTAGTCTCTCGCTTCGGCACGGTTTCTGATGCCTTAACCACCAGCCTTGAACAGCAGAAACAGCAGTCTTTGCAGTTAGCGGCCTGCCAGGGAGAGCAACGCCGCTTGGAAGCGCAGCTGCAAAAAGAGGAAGCAGAAGAGAGCGAGGAGGTGCTGAGCTGTACGGCGCAGCTGCAGGAACGGGAGCGGCAATTGCAGGAAAAAGAAAAAGAGCTCGGGGCCGCGCAGAGCACTTCTTCTGCAGCACTCGCGAATTTACGAGCCGAGTACGACCTGCTGCTGAAGAATACCGCAAAGACCATCTGCTGCAAAGAAAAAGTGGATCATCCGCAAATCTCGTCGTACAGTGTTTTGAGTGGAAAAATCCTTTGTCTAGAAGAAGGGGGAACGGCGCTGGCGTGTTAGGAGAGTTGCTGTTGGCAGTAAGAGAAAAGGTAGTTAGAGCTGATGTTTTTTAGCGTATCGTCTCATACCTGCTCTTCTGCAAATCGCCCACATATTCTTTCACTCCTTGCGCAATCCAGAACCGTATGGCTTTCCACAACCCCCACTTCTCAAAGCGGCGCATGGACGTTGTTACGGTCGTGGGAAGGCAGGTAAACTTCCCGTATTTCTTGAGCTGGAGAATCAATCTTCGATGCTCTTTGACGACAATTATCTCGTCATAGCCGCCTACCCGTTCAAAGTCTTTTTTTCGGCAGAGTAGAGCTCCACTACAGCCGTGATAGAGCCCTAATTGGTGATATGCATTTTTGAGAGCCATTGCCAGCCGATATTTCACCAATGATTTGTCGGGGCGAACAAATGTGGTGGCGATGGCGTGCTGCCCCCGAAAGTGCCTTTGCATTTTTTCGAGGGCATCTTTCTCTAGCAGCGTGTCAGCATCCAGAAAGAGCAGGAGCTGGCCGTTAGCTTTTTTTGCACCGTAATTCCGGGCTCGGCTGACATTGGCTTCGGGGAGAGAAAAAAGCCGCAGCTGCCCTGGCGTTTTCATGTAAATTTTTTTTACAACATCTTCCGTCCCATCGGTGCAGCCATTGGCAACGACAATGGTCTCAAAGTCTTTTAGCGTTTGCTGGTTTAAGCTCTGCAGCGTTTTTTCGATATATGCCGCTTCATTGTGTGCCGGAATGATGATGGAAATTTCCGGTTCTTTTGTCCGTTTTAGCTGCGCCATATTCTTCCTCTCGGTCAGAGTGTCAGATAATTTGCCGCCCACAGCATGCCCGGGCTCGCTGCATAGTACCAGCTGCGGTATAGCTTTCCGTCGGGTGCAAATACTTCATAGAAATTTTTGTGCTTTTCAATGAGCTTCTGATATGCCTGTTTGTACTTCTCAGCTTTTTCTGCATCAACGGCTTTCACCAGCTTCACGGAGAGTGGCCCCAGATGCATCCACACGGCATTGCCTTCGTAATTCGGCAAGGCCACTTTTTCCTGCCAGCGGAACTCTATGCCGCTCCTTCGTGCGGTGTATTTTAAGGGAAACGGCTGGTCGAGTTCCGCTTCTTGCATGGCCTGCACACCGGAGCGGAGCTTCTCTTCATCTTTTATCAGGCCGCTGAGGAACGGAAAGATATTCGCATCTCCTGCGACAAAAGATTTTTTCTGGAGGTCATCACTGAAAAAGCGGCCGTTCCAGAAATGGCGCAGCAGCAGTTCCGGGTAATGGTAAGCGGCAAAAGGATTCACCAGCTTCATGCTCTTTAAGTCCTGGGCCAGCATCCCAACCATGCAATTGTCGTAGCAGGAACTTTTGCGGATCGCTAAGTCTTTGAGTGATGACAGTTCCAGTTCTGGCCGAATAAGCCCGGTGTTGTGGTCAAGGAGTTCCTGAAAGTACTTTTGGATCTCCTGGTTCAGGAACGCCCGGTGATCCTGATACGGGAATCTGGCCAGCTTCAGGCTGTGTATGAACCAAGGCAGAGAATCAGCAGCAATTGTCGGAAAGTCATACGGCTTTCCTTCCGGAGTTATGGTGGTTGTTATTTTTCTGGCCCGCTTGAAACGGTGCAGCGCATAGCGCAGCGTGGCCTGTACTTCTTCTTTGTAGCCCAGCTTCAGGAGTGCAGCAGTACAAAAGCCGAAATCCCGCGTCCAGAACTGGGGGAAATTCCCTTCTTTCGTTGACGTCTGGAAAAAGCGGCCATTCCAGCAGTCTTTCACAATCTGCCTGCAGATCTGTGCCGCATCGCCTTCGTACTGTTTTGGGGAAAAACGATTTTTCAGGCTGGAAAAGGCAATACGGCCGCCTTCGGTGAGGTAGATGAGTGGGGACGCCATGCAGAGTTTTCGAGAGAGAGGGGAGTATAAAAAATTATTGATAAAAAAGTGGTTATTTTAAACACGGGCCGGGGAGGACTTACAGTCCGAGTATGCTGCCAAGCCGCTCGTGGGGTTGAACAAAGTGAAACCCCACTTGACGACGTTCGCCCAGCGTACTTGGGCCTTTGAACCCCCGACACCAAGCTTAGGAAGCTTGTGCCCTATCCAGACTAGGCGACCGGCCCGCTTTCTCTTTTGGAGACCCGAATCTTTATAATATTTGCTCTTCAACTCATTTGTACCGATTAAAGGTGAGGAATAGTTTTATGGAAACAATTGATTTTCCCAGGCCAAAACTGCATCTCTTCGTCTGCATCAACGACCGGACGGGAATGCCCAGCAACCAAACGCCCAGCTGCGGCCCGCGCATCAAAGCGGAAGACGTCAAGAAAGTCAAAGAGTGGATTCGTGCGCAGGGATTGACGTCGCAGGTCTATTGCACCAAAGCGCAGTGCCTGGGATTTTGCAATGCCGAGGGCAGTGTGGCGGTGCTCTATCCAAAATGCAGATTTGTGAAAGGAATTCAGAATGCGGAGGATTTGAAAAAGCTTATTGCCGAAGAATTAGAAAATATCTAACAACCCCGCACCGCTTCCATCACCACTGCCTGCTCTGCACAAATCTGCTCGGCATCGTATGGCGTTACTTTTGGTGTAATTTTTACCTGGCGAATCGTGCCGCTGGTTGCCGTGGAGTACGGAACTTTGCCGACGTAGCTGCCGGCTTTGTCCATCTTCGCATCATTCAGCTCAAAAGTCTCCGCTCGTTCCGTGCCGATGGCATTCACAATCAAGCCGGTTACTTTGATATTCACGCCATTCTCGACGGTAAAAGAAAGCTGGCTCTTCGCTGCATCCTGGCAGAGCTGTTCTTGGCCGCCAATATTTGCTACATGCAGGCTGATGGCAATGGGGCATTCTGCGGCTTCTTCGACTTGAGCACTGCCGAAGTTCATAACGACCGTACCGACAGCTACGGCAAACGATATCAGAAGAAAAGTAATCATCAGCGGGGTGATGCCACTCTTATCCCACAATCCTTTCCTATCCAAAAACCGTTCTTTATCTCCGCCGTTCATCCTAGGCCTTCCAGTGCGTTTTTCCTTGGTGGAGCACTTCGGTGATGCGATGCAAAGGAACAAACACTTCTTTTCCGCGATCGAGGAACACTAAGAACTCTTTCTCGATGCTTTTGAGCTGCTTCCCTTCGAGCGTGAATTCCTTGTTGCTCAGCGGGCTTTTGTATTTAAAATGAAATTCATGCTTTTGGGGGTGGTGATGGATCTTCTTTGCCACGCTTTTGATGGGCTTTTCTGCTTCCCAGAGCGGGTTTGCGCCTTTGAAGATAACGCCGGAGAGGCTTAAGAGGGTTATTCCCAGGATAATGCTCACCAAAGGATTTTCTACATACGGAAGGTAGCCGGGGCCATCATAGACCCCTACCCAGAAAAAGACCACGCCAATCAGTCCAAAGATATACCAAAAATATTTTTTGAAATCGTCTGTGCTGAGCATCTTAGAGCCTCCAGTAGCGTTCGCCTTTGTAGCGGATTTCTTTGATCCGGTGCAGGGGGATGAACAGCTCTTTTTTCTCATGCGGTAGTACGACAACGAGGGCGTCTTTTTCTATTTTTTTGATGAGGGAAGCCGGGATGCTCTGCTCTTTTTTCTGTGCTTCGTCATAATAGTGCAGGGAAAAATTCTTCTTGTCCTGGCGGGCCTGGAGGCTGTGCAAGGTCTTGGTGACTCCTCTCTTTATGCCGCCGAGCGGGTCGAACTCGTTGAAAATTAAGCTGGAAAAAGTCAGCATGGAGAACCCGAAAAAGAGGAGGATCCACGGGACGGAAGCTTCGGGGATGACGGGAAAAAAGCTAAAAAGGGCATAAGTGCCGTCCCAGAGCCCTTTCCAGGTGAAAACCACACCGACAACGATGTACAGTGAAGCTAAGAAATGCTTGTCTTGTTCGCGTAAAGGCATTAGTTACTCCTCTTTTTCTGTTGATACTGCTTTCTTGAACTGCTCTATTCTTTCAACCATCTGTCTCCTATTCAATAATTTGTGAAGCAAGTGTTGTCCGCAGCCGCTCTATTTGCGTATTGGCTACTCGTAGTTTTCTATGGCAGGCTACCGCGCCTCCGGTATATGCTTGGCCGGCTACTGCTTGCTCAGAACTGGCAAGGTCTGCACGTAAGTCGTCATCGAGTAAGCTTTCCAATTCTTCTTCTGCGGCCAGGTCTTCATTCGGTATGGCTTTCTCCACACAGCCCGCTACTAGGAATAATACACTTGTCAGAAATAGGAACTCCAATAAAATCCTCTTTTTCATTTTAAGCACCTCTGGATGAGTATAAATCACGTATAAGAAAAATACTTGATTATAAATAGCTTTCTGAGATTCTCCGTTTAATGGGGGGGTGTTCTATTTTCTTTTCCCAAATTTCAGCTTGGCGGCTGCATCATAAGAGAAATAGTTGCTCGTCAGCTCTTCTCCTTTGCGGATATCCCTTTTGGCAACAGTTTTCTCCAAGTCCGAATCATCCGTGTTGTGATCATCTGCATGGTTGAAAAAGCGGGCATCGTCGACGCAGATGACATGCCCAACCCCATTTTTATACCCATACCGGGAAATCCAGGCTTGGGCGACTTTTGGGATGGCGTTGAACTCTTTTACTGAAACGATTACATCAAATCCAGGCACGAACTTCCAGATGAGGGTGCCTTTGGGGATTGCTTCTCCGGCAAATAAGCCGATCCCATGAATTTTACTGGTATCAAGGTATGTTTTTACAAAAAGCATCGTTTGGGATTCCGCACTAGGGCGCTGCTTCTCAATTATTTTTTTTCTCTTTAGGGGATTAGAACTTCACTTAAAAATATTTCGTTGCTCTTCCCAACAGGTTCTAGCGCTTTTAAACCAGTCTTTACCTGAGGCTGCTTTGGTTACGGGTGGCTTCCTGCTCGGGAAGTTTCAAAATAATTATATACTAAAGTAAAGCTGCTTTTTAAAGATGCAAAGCTTAATTTTAGGACAATCTGAACACGGAAAAGCAGTTTTTGCGAATAGAAATTTTAAGAAAGGGAATAAACTCCTGGAGTTCAAAGGGGGACTCCTCACCAAAGAGCAATTGACCACTCCAGATATTGTTAACCACTCCCTTCAGGTTAACACCAATACATACCTCGGGCCGTCCAGCGACTTGGATGATTTCTTAAATCACTCTTGTGATCCAAATTCCGGAGTGAAAATGAAAAAAAACCAAGCGATTCTGGTAGCGATGAGAACCATCAAGAAAAGTGAGGAAATTACTCTAGATTACTCCACAACTATGGATGAAGATGAGTGGGAATTGGATTGCCGGTGCAAAACAAAAAACTGCCGTAAAAAGATTAGAGACTTCAAATATTTGCCAAAAGAGATTCAACGGAATTATATTAGGTTAGGGATTGTTCCCCAATACATTCTGGAAAACCTCACTCTTGATCGCCAACAGATTTAAATACTTTTTTCGGTTATATGAAAAAAATGGTGGTAGAACTTCAAAGCACGCTTAATCTGGTCATTGTTGTTTTTGCTTCCCTGACGGCTTTCCTCGGCATTATCGTCGTTAATACCTTATTTAGAAACAAACTCAAAGAGCTTTTTTCCGATGCGCAGTTTTTTATTTTCTTTTTCCTAGTCTTTGGCTACTCGCTGTATGCTTTGGGCGAAGTAACCTGGTTTCTGATCTTGAATCTGTTTCAGATTTACTCCATAGGGAGTATGCCCGACATTTACTGGGTAAGCGGCACAGTACTGATGCTCCTCCCCCTTATTGCTCTCAGCAGGCGCTTATACCGGACAGATAGCCATTACCGAAACCCTTTCCCCCTGCTGGTTTTCGGGGCAGTTTTGTTATTGGTAGCTCTCTTCTCTGTTTCGCTTATCAAAGGCAGCTTTTTGGATTACTATTATGCGGGGATTGGCGCTTTGATTTTAGTGGCCTCCATACCGTTGTTCATATTCTATAGAATGCTGCAATCTTCCGGGTCTTTTGAAGCAAATTTAGTGTATCTTTTTTTTAGTAATATCTGCTTCTTACTATCCCAATTTCTCTATACCTACATTGTCCCCCGCGAGATCTACGGCTCTTTAGGGGTGCTCGCTGACAGCATGTATGCACTGGGCTACTTCCTGAGCGCTTTTGCTTTTCTGATGCTGCTTATCAAGTTTTATAGCTCGTCAAGAAAGCAGGTCGTGGCCTGAAAAGTTATCGAAAAAGCACAGTTATTAG
>JAUYQE010000060.1 GCA_030695605.1 Nanobdellota archaeon | reverse complement strand
CTTAGGGAGGTATTCTCTAGTAACCTCTGATGCCAAAGCGCTTCTCTCGAGGGGTTGCCCATCTTTGTACAACGTTACAACAACCTTTCTCGCGTCATATCCGTTCTCCCAGCCACCATTTAAGTTTGGCATTTCCAGCGAAGCATGCAACACTACCAAAGGATTATCACTAGAGGCGGTAAAAGTCAAACTTCCTTCATCATAATTCAGAATAACCTCCAGAGAATATTGGGGATGCTGTTCGGCCATAAGAGATAAAAAACCCGCATTCTTTTTAAGCGTTGCGACAGCGAGACGAGAAACGCGTCAATGTCAAAAGTCACTGAACACCATTTCTGAGCAAAAGTTTTTATTATCTGCGTGAAAATCAGCGCTTATGGCAGCTGAAAGCGTTTTGGAACTCGCCCTGCAGTTTTTAGCAGCAGGCGGCCCTGCGGCAGCAGTGGGGTATGCCCGTCATCAGGTAAAGAAAAAAAAGCGGGAGGAGGTATTGGTCACCCAGTTAGATGTCCCGCAACAGTTCTTAAGACATATTCGCTTCAAGAAAGTTCGGCACCTGAAAGATTCCTTAGATTGCTGCTTACACTACGCAGAAACCGTAGCGGAAAAAGACCGGCAGAAGCTCGAGAAAGCTACAGAAGACTTGCCCCCGGAATTGCGGGGGTTGCAGTTTTATGACACTTTACTAAAATACAACGCCATCGAGTTGTGGAGTAGTGGTGACGCGTATTTGAGCCCCCGGGGCCTGAAACGCTGGGGATCCTCCCCCCTCCTTGTTGCGTATCTCATTTCGTAGCAGAATATTATCTCTTTGCGCCATTGCTCGCTCTTTTTCTCTTCGAATAATTTATAAAATAGCTACTGGAGAATACAGGTCATGCACTACACCATCCTCGACTGTTATACGGACGAAGCTTCCGGCCTCGGCGTGCCGCCGTACTTAGGGACGTATCCGCGCTATTGGTATGGCAAGCTCCGGAAAGAGGGGCATACCGTTTCTTACCTGACTATCGACGATCTCCGCTTGTGGAAGTGGTATAACAACATAAAAAAAGAGCCTTCAGAAAAAGAAAAAACAAATATTTTAGTGTATAATCTCACCAAAAACAAAGCAGAGGAAGTGCTGGGAAGAACAGACACCCTTCTTGTGAATCTCGGTGTGCATGTGCCCGGAAAATACCTGACCGCCCTCCCTGGAACGTTACGGGAAGCCGTGCCCCTTATCAGAGACCTGCCCATGAAGAAAATCCTGACCGGGCCAGCAGTTTTTGGCACACAGCTGGAAGGCGGCAAACTCTTTGAGCAGGTAGACCTCAGTATTTTTGACGACATCCAGCGCTGCGATTTCCTTTTCGAGGAAGTAAACACTCTCGCCGAAGAGAGCGCTGCCATTCTCGACGAAATCCCGAATAAGCGCGTGATTGAAATTGAAACCGGGCGAGGCTGCAATGTTGGCAAATGCAGTTTCTGCACGGAGCCGATTAAAAGCAGTTTCATCAACCGGCAGAAAGAAGCCGTTGTCAAAGAGGTGGAAGCGTTTTATCGCCACGGTGCGCGTTATTTCCGGCTGGGAAAGCAGGCGGATTTCTATGTGTCTGACCGGCCGATAGAACTGCTGAAAGAAATACGGGAGCGATGCCCGGGCATAGAAGTCCTGCATATTGATAATGTGAATCCGAATTCCGTCGTCAAGCCCGGCGGCGAAGAGATCACCAAAGCTATCGTCGAATACTGCACGGAAGGCAATGTTGCCGCTTTTGGCGTGGAGAGCTTTGATCCGGTGGTGGTGAAGGCAAATCTGCTGAACACCATGCCGGCCATCGCGCTGAAAGCCATCCGCATCATTAATCAGTATGGGGCAGAACGCGGAAAGAGCGGCTTGCCAAAATTCCTGCCGGGGATTAACATCATCTTCGGCTTGCTGGGAGAAACCAAAGAAACGCATAAGCTTAATATGGCCACTTTTCAGCAGATTATTGATGAAAGACTCTTGCTGCGGCGCATCAATATCCGGCAGGTGGCAGTTCTTCCGAACACCTATCTGGAACAGCATGGCGGCATCAAGTTCCTGCGGAAAAACAAGAAATATTACTGGAAATGGCGGAACGATATCCGGCAGCAGGTGGACTTTCCGCTGCTGCAGCTCTTGGTTCCAAAAGGAACGGTGATAACGAATGTCTTTACTGAAATGTATGACGGCAAAACCACGTTCTGCCGGCAGATGGGGACGTATCCGTTAGTGATCGGTGTCCATGGCAGATTGCCGCTGCAGCAGAAGATTGCGATTCGAGTGACCAGCCATATGTTGAGAAGTATTGTGGGGGAAATGGTGAAGTCATGAAAAGCATTTCTGAACGCCCACAGTCAGGAAACAATTTCTAGTTCTCTCAGATCGATAACATAATGCTTTTCCTGAGCATCCCTCGATGTTGCCGGGTTTTTTCTTTCTTGGAGAATCTGATAGGGAATGCCTCGCCGTTCCACCTCGGGAAGAAGCTGTTCCAATTGCTTGGCGGGGATAATATACACCACTCGGCCTTCCCGATATTTTTCCGCTTCATCCAAGAGGTCTTTCAGAGAGACTTGAAGAGCCATACTCTGAAAACAGCATCTCTTGCTTAAAAATTTACTGCATCGATTTACCACGAACTCCGCCGAAACGTTTTAATACTTCTCGGGGTCTGTAAA
>JAUYQE010000051.1 GCA_030695605.1 Nanobdellota archaeon | reverse complement strand
AAATAATAATCCCTAGTTCTTATTATATTCAGTATAAATATTTCTACTTGATTATTATTGCTCTAATATTCGGTTTAAAAGATTATTTTATTAATATTTTAACCTACTCTGTGTATGGGAGTATTCTAAAAAAGAAAAAATAAATTTTCAAAAATTAGAAATGCGATCCCTCCACCCTTCCCGAATTAAGAGAAGAACTGCGGGGTGGAGAGTTTTGGTCTGATGGTGGACATATAGACACGGTAGGTGATGGTCATGGACTCGATGCAATAAAGAGGTACGTAACTAATCAAAGTCAAGATGTCAACCAGTTAACTCTCCACAAGTTTTAACGAGATACCCCGCAGCTCTGCTGCGGTTGGGAGTTTCATTTTTGGAGTACGTCGTTTTGGGGGGGTGGGTGGGTGCCGGTGACTTCGTCTCCGAGCACTTTTGCATAATAGCCAATCGGCTTAGAGCCTATCCCAGTAGACCCGTTGCCCTCCACGTTATCACCCCGCACGCCAGGTGCAGCATCGCAATATAAGCATCTGGTCGTTTCGACCAGCGTATAAGAATTCCGCGAAATCTATTCATCCAACTATGGGTTCTTTCCACAACCCAACGTCTCGCTTTTTTCTTTGCATTCTTCTTGAGTTCTTTGGCTTCTTCTCCACGTGGTCGCACATGGAGTGTAAACCCAAACTCTTTTGCTAAAGCTTGGACTTCATCGCCAACGTATCCAGCATCAAGGCAAAGATGCTGTTTTTTCTTCTTGGTTACTCTTGGTTTCTTAAATAACTTTTGAGCAAGAAATCACCACGCTTTAGCGTTGGTGATGAATTGCGAAAGATAGAAATTCTTTAGCTAGACATTTTAGGGTCTTGGTAAAGTCATGAGCCTCATAAACGAGGTGAGGCCCAATGAGCATCTACCAAGATAGTCGGTACCAACATGGTGTCGGCTGGAGTACTTGGCACTTTGAGTGGGTAACCAAGTACCGCTACAACGTGTTCAAGAGCGAGCACTTACAAAAGCTTTGCGAAATCTTTTTGCTGGAAGCAGCAAAACGCTACCGGTTTGAGATTGAAGAGCTGGAAGTAGCACCGGACCATGTACACGTCATCGCCAAGCTTCGTCCGAGCATGAGTCCAGCAAAAGCTGTGAGGCTTTTGAAAGGCTATTCTTCACGAATGCTTTTCATGGCTGAAGAGAAGAGGCTTGGCAGCTTTTATTGGCGAGATGCCAAAGAACGCAGTCTTTGGGGCGATGGGAAGTTTATGGCTTCCATAGGACACATCACTCTGGAGACCGCAAAAGAATACGTAAAAAACCACAGGGCTCATGACGCCAAAGACTCTCGTCGTAGGAATCCCCACCATTTATGGTTGGGGAGGAGGTCAACTTGTTGATTGGGGTGCTCAGAAAATAATTGCGGGACGGTCTGTCCTGTTAAACTCATTTTACCCCCTCCTTTGAAAAATTGGGGTTATGAGAGCTGTAAAGAAACCCATAAGAAAATGGCGTAAGATCCAATTTCTCCAACTTATCCTCCATTGGACACCCCCCTGTCCAGTGCTCCTACCGTCCAAAAAAACAAAATTTCTCTATTACAGCCATTTCTGAACTGCCACTGGACACACTGGACAGCTGCGGATAGAGTTTAAATAGGAGCGGCCACACGAAGTATTCAAGCAGCTGAAAACAGTTGCGCCTCGCCGTTGGCCAATGGTGAAACAAAATGCGAAAGCAAAGCGAGGAGAGAACAAAAATGAAAACAGAACAAATAAGTACAGAACGTGCCGGCAATCTGCCGGAGAAAAAGTTTAGAGCAGGAGGAGTGGCTGCGACCATCTGGCAGAACAATGGAAAGAGTGCCAGTGGAGAGCCGACCGAATATCGGACGATCGCTTTAGAGCGAAGCTACACCGATAAAGAGGGGAAATGGCAATCCACCAATTCCATGCGCGTCAATGATCTGCCGCGAGCGCAAGTGGTCCTGCAGAAAGCATACGAGTTTCTCGTATTGCAGGAACAAAGGATCGGAGGTGTGTACTAATGACCGAAACAAAACAAGTGGTCGAAGTGAAAGTGCGGGATTTTTCTGTTACTGATCTTCCCGGCGTCGGTGCAGCGACGGCCGAAAAACTGGAATCCGCCGGATTCCGGGATCTCCTGGCCGTTGCCGTGGCAACGCTCGGCGAACTCGTGGAAGCGACGGGTGTTTCCGAAGCCGTAGCGAGAAAGATGATTCAGGCTGCCCGGGAAAGCATGAAGATGGGCTTTGAGACGGGGGCTGATGTGCTGAAGCGCCGCCAGATTGTTTCCAAACTCTCGACGGGAAGCAAGCAGTTTGACCTGCTGATGGGCGGCGGCTTTGAGACTGGCGCCATTACCGAATGCTTTGGCGAATTCGGCTCCGGAAAGACGCAGATTGGCCATGCTTTAGCCGTCAATGTGCTGAAAGAAGATCCGGATGCATTCGCCGTGTACATCGACACGGAAAATACTTTCCGTCCCGAGCGCATTATCCAGATGGCTACTGGCGCAGGAATAGATCCTGAAGATGCGCTGAACCGGATCATGGTAGCAAGAGCGTATAACTCTGACCATCAGATGCTGCTCGCTGAGAAAGCAGAAAGCCTCCTTACGGAGCAGAAAAAGAAAGTGCGCCTGGTGGTTGTCGACTCGTTAACATCCCATTTCCGAGCGGAATTTATCGGGAGGGGAACCTTGGCAGAACGGCAGCAGAAGCTGAATAGGCATATGCACGCCCTGTCAAAACTGGCAACGACCAATAACCTCTGCGTGTACGTCACGAATCAGGTTATGGCCAAGCCGGATCAGTTCTTTGGTGATCCGACGGTTGCGATTGGTGGGCACGTTGTCGCGCATGCTTCGACGTTCCGTATTTATTTGCGGAAAGGCAAGAAAGGCTCCCGGGTTGCAAAGCTGATTGACGCACCGAACTTAGCGGATGGAGAATGCTGCTTTATGGTCACCGAAGGCGGCTTGCAGGACGTGGAATAAACGTCTTTTTTTCTTATTTTTTCTTTTTCTTATTTTTTTCTAACCGTTCTTTGATCAGGCCGTGATGCGTATGCCAGTCCATAACTTCATTGATAGTCTGCTGGGTTTGCGGATATCGATGAAAAAATCCCGCTTTCTGAGATTTCTCCGGGCTGGCCTAATGGTCGCCAAATCCGTATTTGACGGCTCTTGGATCCAGCTCCGGATGCCAGACATTGCCTTTGACGGCTTTTCGTACTGTCGCATTATACATTCTAGCGACGATATCAGCCAGATGTGCCACCGGGAGAAGCCACCAGTCTCGAACGGGAAGATGCTCCGTAATTTTTCGCCTAAACTTCTGCTGTAATTCTCCGGGAATTTTGTCCCAAATAAGGTCCATCAGTTCTTTGCCCGTTACCGGCGTATAATCTGAAGCCAAGTAAGAAAGCACCTGCGGGTCGTTGCTGTCATGCGTAATATCGGCATGCATTAAAAAATCACACAGCCGCACGACGTCATAGGAATGCACCATGGACGCCCGATGCTTTCCGCCATCGGGCAGGAGCATCATGCCGTCCAGTAGCATTTTGATGACGCTGACGTTGCCATATTTGCTATGGGGGCCAAAAACACCGGCGGGGTCAACAATAAAGACTTTCAGGTTGTTTAAACCATTGTACCCTGCGGCTTTTACACGGCTTTCTTGTTTTGATTTGGCGTACGGATCCGTCGGATCCGGCTTTTTCTGTTCCGTAATCGCATACTTGGCACCTTCCTCCCGCACTTGATTGTGACCATAGATAGTCATGCTTCCCACATGGACGATGCGCTCCAGATCGTTCCTCAGAGCTACAGTGCAGATATTTTTGGTTCCATCCGCATTGACTCGCATAAGATCGTCGTATGAAGCGGCATGATGGAAAAGCGCGCCGATGTGATACAGATATTTTGTTCCCCGGACTACTTTTTCGAGCGAAGGCGCATCGGTTAAATCGGCCGCTACAAACTCCAGCTGGCCGCTTTCCCGTTCTTTTTGATGCGCTTTCAGCCAGGAGGGTTCGCGAAGGTCGGTTGCCCGCACCCGTTTTTTATGGGTGAGCAAGTGCTGCACCATCTGGGAGCCAATAAAGCCCGCAGCGCCCGTTACCACGTATTCCGGCGACTGGTAATCGGTTTTGAGGAGTACCATGCGGCGCTGGGAACAACTATCCTTAATTAATTTTGTGGAGTGCTATCCCCTTTCCACGACAAGCATATAAATGCCGGCCTCTTTTTTCTGTCTATGTCCTACCCCCTCCTCCGCAAGATTTTTACCATCATGCCGGAAGTGAAGAAAGGGCTTCTCTGGGGCGGTTTTATCGCGTTGTTTTATGAAGTTATCAAATTTATCCCTATTATTCTCATCAAGAAAATAATCGACTGGCTGGTGGAGGGACAGACGGTTTTTGCCACGTTTCTTTTCCTGCTGCTGGGCGTTCTGGCGGCTTATGTAGCGATGCTTGTTATTGATTATTTTGCCAAGAACTGGGAAAATGACTGGACTGTCCGGATTGAGGCCGCCATTCTGCAGAAAGCCAAGCAGAAACTCTTGGACCTGCCGTTGGAATATCATGAGTCCCGGAACACGGGAGCCCAAGTTTCCAAGATTACCAAAGGAGCGCAGAAATTAGGTGATCTTTTATGGTTTGCATTCAATGAATTTCTTCCCTCTTTTGTGCAAATGTTTTTGACGGTGGGGCTGCTGTTGTACGAACAGTGGCTTTTGGCGGTCGTCTTTGCCATCTTTCTGCCTTTCGTGGTGGGCATTACGTTATACGAAGGAAAAAAAGTCCAGCCGCTCCGGCAAAAGTATCATTCTATTTTTGACCAAGCTGTCGGGGAGCTAGGAGAATCACTCTTCAATATTGCCACGGTTAAAGATTATGTGCAGGAGAAGAAGCAGCTGCAGGCGTTCCGGCAGCTGTTGCAGCGCTATCGGCAGACGGCCCGGGTGCGAACCCAATCGACGCAAAATATCCTGATCTGGCGTGATCTGCTGGTGGCTTTGGGGAGGATAGCGACTTTTTCGCTGGCCGTTTTCCTGGTTGTCAAAGGCACGATCACGCCGGGCTCATTAGTGCTCGTTTATACCTTAACGGAGCGGGCCTTCTTGTCGACGTTCCGTATTGGCCGATTGTATAGCCATTTGGGCGATGCCATGGAGTCTATCGATCGCCTGGCGGAGCTTGTCAAGCTAGAACCGGCTTTGAAAGATGCTCCCAATGCTTGGCCCGTCCGGCAATTAGCCGGAGATATTGAATTTCGTGATGTCACTTTTTCGTATGGGAAGAAAGAGCCGGCCCTGCACCATGTTTCTCTGTCCATCCCTTCCGGAAAGATCGTGGCTTTAGTGGGAAGATCCGGTTCGGGGAAGACCACTTTTGTTAAATTATTGCTGCGCAATTATGACGTGTCTTCTGGCGTCATACGGGTTGATGGGAAAGACCTTCGTGGCTATAAAATCCACGACTATAAAAGCCGCCTTGCGGTGGTTTCCCAGCAGGTGGAAATCTTCAATCGGACAGTGCTGGAGAATATCCGCTTTGCGAAACCCGATGCCTCTCGAAAGGAAATTATCGCCGCGGCCCAGAAAGCGCATGCTCACGAATTCATTAGGCAGTTTCCGCAGGGCTATGAAACGGTGGTGGGGGAGAAAGGCATCCGCCTCTCCGGCGGGCAGAAGCAGCGGGTGAGCATTGCCCGGGCTTTGCTGAAAGACCCGGATATTTATATCTTTGATGAGGCGACGTCTTCTCTGGACTCGGAATCAGAGCGCTATATCCAGGAATCCATTTTTTCGCTCGGGAAACGGAAAACGACTATCATTATTGCCCATCGCCTGTCAACTATCCGGCGAGCTGATATGATCGTGGTTCTGGACCAGGGGACAGTGGTGGAAAGGGGCCCGTACAAAGCTCTGCTCAGCAAGCCGGGGCCTTTTGCCCGCATGGTGCGGTTCCAGGAAACCCATGAGCTGCGGGAGTGAGCCGCAAGAAGAGCCCCCTACTCAAAAACGTATAATCCTCAACCAGCACCTTTTTATATCCGATTAATTTCTTTGTTTTTCAATAAGTAATGGAGGTAATTACAGAATGTATCCTGAACAAGAAGTCCCCGTGAAAGAGGGGGAAGTGTATGAAGTCACCATCGAAGGCGTTGGTGGCAAGGGCGATGGCATTGCCAAGGTCAAAGGGTTCGTATTATTCGTGCCCGGCACGCAGAAAGGCGATTTTGTGAAAATCCGAGTCACCAAAGTGCTGCGGAACATGGGCTTTGCGGAAGTGGCAGGAAAAGCCGAAGGGCAGCCCCGGGAGAAGAAATACGAGACAGTTGCTCCCGAAGAGCTCCAGCAGCCTCAAGAAGAGGAGCAGGAATCGTACGAAGATACCGAAGACTTCGGAGATGATTCCGAAGACGACGGGAAAAATACCGAAGAAGAGTAAACCTCCCCGCTTTAGCGGCGGAGTTTTTTTTCTCATGAAGAAGCGCTTGTTTGTGGGAGTTCCGCTTTCTTCGGAAGTAAGGCAGAAGATAGCGGAGCAGCTTCTTGCTCCGCTGCAGCAGAGCGGTGCTGACCTAAATATTGCCAGTAAAGAGCAGCTCCATTTTACGCTGAAGTTCTTGGGCGACGTGGAAGAAGAACAGATCGGGAAAGTGAAAGAAATTCTTCGGCAAGTGGCCGTTTCCCGGCAGCCTTTTCTCGTGCAGGTACGACAGGTGGGAGTATTTCCTTCGCCGGGATATATGCGGGTCATCTGGATTGGCGTGGAAAACGGCGATTTGCCGGCACTCCTGAAAGAGTTGGATGAGCAGCTGGGATTTATTCGCAAGAATGAGCACGAGGAAAAGCCGCATGTGACACTGGCTCGCGTAAAGTCCAAAAAGAACAAAGAACAGTTGCAACGATTTGTTGCTGAGCTTCAGAACGCTTCTTTTGGGGAGATGCCGGTTACGGAGCTGGTGCTGTATGAGAGTACGTTAACGGCGGGAGGGGCGCGCTATGCGGTGGTGGAGAGGTTTCCATTCGGGGCTTAAGGGGAGGGTTGTTAGGCGAAATTCCTAATATGTACTTCCAAATTTTTATATATTTCAGTTAAATCTGTAGGATTATGACAAAGTTACTGTTAACCTCTACTGGGTTTGCCAATAGAAATATTACGAATACGTTTTTGCAAATGATTGGAAAGCCCGCTTCTCAAATAAAAATTGTTTTTGTTCCCACCGCAGCAAGAAGCGAGGAGGAATTAAAATATGTTGAAGAGTCTAAAAAAGAACTTCTTGATTTAGGCATTCCTGAAAATAGCATAAAAAATCTTCGTTTGAATAAACCCGTTTCTTTTGAAGAAGTTAAGGATTTTGATGCTCTGTATGTTTGTGGCGGGAATACCTTTTACTTGCTTAAAAAAGTTAGAGAAACTGGCTTCGACAAAGTAATAACAAAATTTGCAAAAACAGATAGGCTATACTTTGGCGTAAGTGCTGGGAGTATTTTAGTTTGTCCCAACATAGAGATTGCGAGCCCTTTTGATGAAAACAATGTTGGTTTAACTGATTTTGCAGGACTACATCTCACTGATGTAATTGTTTCCCCGCATTATTCCACAAAAGAAAAAAAGATCATTGATAAATTCAAGAAAAAGTCGCAATATGAAGTTGTCCCATTAACCGACAACCAAGCATTGTTAGTAATTAATGGGGAAACAAAGATTATCGAATAGCGTGCATTTGGAACTCAAATGACACTGCGCTTCGGCTTTGCTATCGCTACGTCGACACTTGCTTTACACTCCTACATACATTTCTTCGGAAAATTACGTTTAACAAAATCCCTCTTTTCCGTCCATCTCCCCCAACGACCACAAACCATAAAAGCTCCAGCTTCCTCGTAGAGAGCAAAAGAGGTTTCCATGGGCAAGTACGTCGTCTGGTTCAAAGATCTGGATAAAGATTCTCTCCCCCTGGCTGGGGGAAAAGGAGTCAATCTCGGCATTATGTTTAATCTGGGCCTGCCCGTTCCGGGGGGATTTTCCGTAACGACGCAAGCCTATAAAGAATATCTGGAGCGGACCAAAATCCGAGAGAAGATTGCTCAGCTGCTGCAAGGACTAAATGTCGAAGATACGGACACGCTCCAGAAAATTGCGGAACAGGTGCAGCTGCTTATTCTGAAAACTCCTATTCCTGAAGATATCGCTGAAGAAATCCGGCTGAATTACGAGCTGCTGGGGGCCGAGCGAAAAAAAGCGGCGGAGTTGGTGGATGCGAAAGATGTTTTTGTCGCCGTGAGAAGCAGCGCTTCTGCAGAGGACTTGCCCACGGCTTCCTTTGCCGGGCAGCAGGCGACGTTCCTGAATGTCAAAGGTAAAGAACCTATTGTTGCCGCGGTGTTAGCCTGCTGGGCTTCGCTCTTCACCGCACGGGCTATCTATTACCGGGCCAAGCACGGGTTTGACCATATGAAAGTCTTTATCTCGGCGATTGTCCAAAAGATGGTTAATGCCGAGCAGTCCGGTGTCATGTTTACCATCAACCCGGCGACGAACCATGCAGACGAAATCGTCATCGAGGCCATCTATGGCTTAGGCGAGCTGATCGTCGGCGGGGAAGTGAATCCGGACCTCTACATCGTCGACAAGAAGACCCGGGAAATAAAAAAAATAGAAGTGCGCAAGAAAGATTTTGGGTTGTTCCGGAATGAAGGGGGAAAGAACGAAAAAAAAGAAATTCCCAAAGAGCTGCAGGCCCGGCAGGTCATCCCCGACACCTTTATTCAGGAGCTGGCGCGGCTAGGAAAGAAACTGGAAGAGCACTATGGCAAGCCGCAGGATGTGGAATGGGCCATCGAGAAAGGGCAGGTATACATTGTCCAGACGAGAGCCGTGACGACTTTCGCTGCGGAAGTGAAGACCGAATCAGTGATGACTGAAGAAGGGAAAATTCTGTTGCGGGGGGAAACGGCTTCTGCGGGCGTGGCTTCTGGCCCAGTACGCATCGTTCTCAATGCTAACGAGCTCGGCAAGGTGCAGAAAGGCGATGTTCTGGTTGCCAAAATGACCATGCCGGACTTTGTGCCGGCCATGCAGCGGGCTGCCGCTATTGTCACGGACGAAGGGGGGATGACGAGCCATGCGGCCATCGTTTCTCGGGAGATGGGCACCCCATGCATCGTAGGAACAGAACATGCCACGCACGTTTTGCGGGATGGCCAGCTGATCACTGTCCATGCGACCCAGGGCTTGGTGTATGAAGGGAAAATTGCGGTGAAAGAAGCACCACTTCCTCAAGCTCCCGTGAGCAGCAATCCTGAAGAGCTGGTAACCGCTACGGAAATTAAATGCATCATGGACCTGCCGGATTTGGCACAGAAGGCTGCTGCGACGGGTGCCGATGGCGTCGGCCTCGTTCGTCTGGAAATCATGATTGCTGCCGGCGGAATCCATCCCGCGGAATATGTCCGCCGGGGAAACGTGCAGGAGTATGTGCAGCTGCTGAAAGAGGGCATTGGGAAGATTGCCAAAGCTTTTGCCGGAAAGCCGGTCTGGGTGCGCTGTTCGGATATCCGTACGGACGAATATCGCAATCTGCAGGGTGGCGATAAAGAACCTCGGGAAACTGATCCGATGATCGGCTGGCATGGCATCCGGCGCTTGCTCGACGAGCCGGAGATCTTACGGGCGGAGTTTCAGGCCATCCGCGAGCTGCATTATGTGGGAATGAAAAATGTGGGTGTGATGCTGCCTTTTGTCATTCGAGCCGAAGAGGTAAAAGAGGCCAAAAAGATCATGCAGGAGGTGGGCTTGGAACCTTGCCGGGCCATTGATTTTGGGGTGATGGTCGAAACGCCTGCAGCTTGCTGGATCATCGAAGAGCTCTGCAGGGAAGGCCTGAGCTTTGTTTCTTTTGGCACCAATGATTTGACGCAATTGACATTGGGCATCGATAGGAATAACGAGAACATTGCACCTCTGTTTGACGAAATGCATCCCGCGGTTCTCGGAGAGATAGCTAAAGTCATTAAGACTTGCAAAAAATATCACGTAAAAACATCGATTTGCGGGCAGGCCGGTTCACGGCC
>JAUYQE010000041.1 GCA_030695605.1 Nanobdellota archaeon | reverse complement strand
CAATACGCCCCTCCTCCGCGTCACGGGAAAGAGAACGCAGGCGCAGTTTCTGGAAACGGCTTTATTGAACATGATTAATTTTCAGACCATGATCGCTTCCAAAGCCAATCGGGTGGTCCTGGCGGCGGGCGATGCCAAAGTAGTCGATTTTGGATTGCGACGGGCGCAGGAAGAAGATGCAGCCATGAAAGGGGCCCGCGCAGCCTACATCGGCGGGGCCGTCGCTACGAGCAACGTGAAAGCCGGAAAAGAATATGGCATTCCCGTTAATGGAACGCATGCCCACAGTTTTGTGATGAGTTTTCCGACGGAATTGGAAGCGTTCCGGGCGTACGTGAAAACTTTTCCCCATCACGCCACGCTGCTCATCGACACCTACGATACGCTGCAAGGCGCGAAAAATGCGGCGCTCATTGCTAAAGAATTAGAAACTCGGGACCAGCGGCTGGGGGGCGTGCGCTTAGATTCCGGCGATCTGGCAGCAGATTCTCAGGCAATTCGTGCTTTGTTTGATCGCGAAGGCTTATCGTACGTGAGGATTATTGCCAGCAACGATCTCAATGAATATAAAATTGCGCAACTTCGGGAACAAGGCGCGCGCATCGACGGCTATGGGGTCGGCACGGAAATGATTACGGCGAAGCCCATTGCGGCCCTGCCGGGGGTCTATAAACTCGTGGAAGATGGCGATGGGTCGAAGATGAAACTCTCTGTAAACAAGCAGAACTTTCCGGGAAAGAAGCAAGTGTATCGGGTGCGCGACGCGCAAGGCCTGTGCCTTTATGACCTTCTCGCTTTGGAAAGCGAAAAAGGAGAAGGAAAACCTTTATTGAAGCTCGTTGTCAAAGACGGTAAACGCGTCCTGCCGAGAAAGTCCTTGCCGGAAATACGAGACTATGCCTTAGCGAGTGTCGAGAAGATGCCCACCGCTGCCAAAGAACTGCAAGCAACGCCCTATGAATTGCGCATCTCTCCGGGGTTGGAACGGCTCGTTACCGACTTGAAAGAGAAATATCAGCGAGGTGAAACACATGGATAGAGATATAATTTTCTGGAATGTGGACACCCAGTACGATTTCATGCGGCCAGATGGAAAGCTGTATGTTCCGGGTGCAGAAACTATTGAGCACAACCTGGAACGGTTAACCAGTCTCGCGGCAGAGAGAAACATCCGCGTCATCAATACTGCGGACTGGCATACGTCAACGTCCCCCGAGCTTTCTGATCAGCCCGATTTCAAAGCTACCTTTCCGCCGCATTGCCTGCAGAGAACGAAAGGCGCTGAATATATTCCTGCCACACGGCCGGATGACCCCTGTATCATCTTCTGGCAAGACCAGAGCTATCAGGAGCACGATATGCTGACCAGCAGAGAAATTATCATCTACAAAGACCGCTTCGACGTCTTTGACAAAGAAGGAAATCCTTTTACAGACGTTGTCTTAACCATTCTGAAGCCCCAGCGCGCCATCGTCTACGGCGTAGCCACCAATGTCTGCGTCGACTTCGCGGTAAAAGGATTGCGCCAAAGAGGCATAGAGGTGTACGTGATTACGGACGCCATCAAAGAGCTGCCCCACTTGTCGTTGGAAGACGTGCTGCAGGAATGGGAGAAGCTTGGTGTGCATCTCACGACGGTGAAAGAAGTTGAAGACTCTCTCGTGGGGAGAAATAAGTAGACGAAGGGATTGCATATGGAAGAACTCTCTTTACGGTCTCTGGAACTTTCTGACTTTGAACACATCATGGGCTGGGTCAACAATCCGGAAATCGTTAGTAATTTTGGCTGGTTTGGAAATCCGGTCAGCCGGGAAGAGGAACAGCGGTATCTGGAACGCCTGATTGCCAGCCCAACGGACAAAGTCTATTCGGCTTTCTTCGGTGGAGAATATATTGGCCAGGTGGGGATTCATGAACGTGATGACCGCAATAAGCAGGGTCGCTTGAGCATCATTATTGGAAACAAAGACAACTGGGGGCGGGGCTATGCGCCTCAGATGATTGATGCCCTTCTGGACAAGGCATTTAATGACCTGCATGTACACAAAGTGTGGGGAGTCTTTTTGGAACAGAATAAAAAAGCGCATCGGCTCTTCATTGAAAAGTGCGGGTTTAAAATCGAAGGCCTCTTGCGGCAAGAATATTGCCGCGGGGGCGCGTATCATGACATGATCCGCATGGCGATGCTCGAAGATGAATATTGGGCCCGTGCGTGGGAACGAGCCGATGGAGGCGACCAAAGCGTCTCATGAAAATCGCCCTCGCGCAGATGGAAGTGGTACCCGGGCAGCCGCAGAAAAATATCAAAACCCTGCTACGCATGATCGGGGAAGCGAAAGCCGCGGGCGTGCACCTGCTCGCCTTTCCGGAGCTGTGCGTGAGTGGCTATCTGGTCGGCGATAAATTTCTGGAAGACCGCTTCTGTGCAGACTTGATGGGATATGATGACATTCTCCGCAGAGCCAGTGAGGGAATTGCTCTTGCCTATGGAAATATTTTTGTGCACCAGGGGCAGGAAGGTTTCCATCCCAACAAAGACGGCCGAAGCCGGAAATACAATGCGGTGCGCCTCTTCCAGAACGGCCAGCCGATTTCCCGCCTGAAAGATATCGGAATCCTTCCGTCGGGCGTGCAGCCGAAAACTCTCCTGCCGAACTATCGCTTCTTTGACGATGAGCGCTACTTCTTTTCTCTCGAAGATGTAGCTAAAGATTACGGCGTGCCTCTGGAAGATCTTGTGCAGCCCTATCTTATTGATGTGGATGGCGAAAAAATCCCCGTGGGATTTGCCATCTGTGAAGACCTCTGGTGCGAGGATTATCGCCGCAATGGCCAGCCTCAAAATGTCACAAGAATGCTCATTGAAAATGGAGCGCAGTACATCGTCAACATCTCGGCTTCGCCCTGGACGTTTGGCAAGCATCATGCCCGCGATAACCGCCTGAAATTCCTGAAGCAAGAATCCGGCGATGCTTTCGTTCCTTTCTTTTATGTAAATTGCACGGGAGCCCAGAACAATGGGAAGAATATTATAACGTTTGACGGCGGCTCAACCGTCTATAATCGCCAGGGCCAGCCGATGTTCCTGGCTGAAAAGCCGTATCAGGAAGAGCTGCTGATTATGGATACGAAAGATGCGGACGGCCCGGCCATTTCCCGCACAGAAAAGCCGTACATCGCCCAGAAATTGGAAGCGATCATCGAAGGCTTGCATCATTTGAAAAATATCCGCGGCCGGGAAGAGCATCAGAAATTCATCATCGGCCTGAGCGGCGGTGTGGATAGTTCCGTCGTCGCCGCCATACTCACGCTTGCTTTCGGGCGGGATAAAGTGCTCGGCGTGAACATGCCGACCCGATTTAATTCTGACCAGACCAAGAACGCTGCCCGATCGGTTGCGGAGCAGCTGGGCATTGCCTATATGGAAATTCCTATCGAAGAGCTAGCAACCGCCAACGAACAATTGCTGGAAAAATACACGCCAGACGGCCAGCCCCACCCGCTCAATGCTTTGCAAAAAGGCAATATTGCGGCAAAAATCCGCGGGACAAACTTCCTGTCAAATCTTGCGGCGCAATATGGTGCGCTGTTTACCAACAACGGCAATAAATTGGAAACGGCTCTCGGCTATGCCACGTTATACGGTGATGTGAATGGTGCAGTTGCTCCTCTTGCAGACCTGCTCAAGACGGAGATTTTTGATCTGGCGTGCTATCTGAATGCGGAAGTCTTCAAGCGGGAAGTCATCCCTGCTGCCTTTATTCCTGACGAGCTGTTCCGCTTTACCAAAGACCAAATCCAGCCTTCCGCAGAACTGGAAGAACAGCAGGTTGATCCTATGAAATTTGGCTATCACGATGCGCTGCTGGCGATGATGACCGATTACCGGAAGAAAACGCCGGAAGATTTCCTGCAATGGTTTAAAGAAGGAACGCTGCACCAGCACGTCGCAGAAGCGCTGCAGAAATCACCGTGGTGGGGCCAGCATATCATGCGCCGTTGGAATGTTGATGGGCCCCGAGCATTCGTGGACGATCTGGAATGGTTTGTTCCTTTGATTCAGCAGAATGTTTTCAAGCGCGTGCAAGCGCCACCCATCATCGATACCAGCAAATCGGCGTATGGCTACGATATCCGGGAAAGCCTGCTGCCCTGGCAGCCGACGAGAGCCTACGAACGATTGAGAGGAGAAGTTCTCGCTTTGTCGGCGTATAAACCAAGTTATCAGCCCGAAGAGGTGCAACTATGCCGCTGAACGTTGCAGATTATCCTTGTCCGAAAATAGCGACGGATATCATTATTGAATATAAAAAAGACGGGGTTCTTTACATCCCGCTCATCGAGCGGAAAAATCCGCCGTTGGGCATCGCGCTCCCAGGCGGATTTCAGGAGATCGGATTAACACTCGCGGCAAATGCCCGCAAAGAAGCGAAAGAAGAAACCGGTCTGGAAGTGATTATCGACCATCCGGAAAATCCTTTTCGGGTGCTTTCTGATCCAGGCAGAGATCCTCGCGGCCATGTCATTGGCGTGGTGTTCATCGCCAAAGGCTACGGCGAGCCGAAAGCGGGCGATGATGCCAAAACGGTACGGCTGTACACCCCGCAGGAGATCAAAGAGATGCGGTTCAAGAGCCTCTTTGTCTTTGATCATGAGAAAATTTTGACGGAATACTTGCATCATCGGGGGTATATCTGATGGCAGAGCAGGAAATACCCGGGACACTACACGGAAAAGTCGGCCTCATTGCGCGGTTCAAGCCGCTGCATAATGGCGGGGCGATGATGCTGGAGAAAGTGTGTTCCCAAGCCGATGCGGTAACTATCGGCATCGGCAGCAGCAACAAGTACACGGTGCGGAACCCTTTCACTGCTGAAGAATCAGCAGCCCTGGTGCGGGCGTATCTCTCCCCGAGATATGAAAATTATACCATTGTTCACGTGCCGGATTTTGGGCATATCCCCGAATACCGCAATGGGCAAAAATGGCGCGAGACAGTCTTGCAGCTCTTTGGCAGTTTGGACTACTTCGTGACGGGAAATCCCTACACCCGCGATTTGTTGCAGGAAGATTACCACCTCATTCATCCCGCCTGGCTGTTGCTGCCTGAAGAGCAGTTCCGGCTTCGGGCTACAGAAGTCCGCATAAAGATGGCACGGGGAGAGGACTGGCAATCACTGGTCCCCCATGCGGTTTGTGAATATCTGCAGAACAATGGATTAGTAGAGCGTTTCTGCCGGGAGTTTGGAGAAGAAACACTGCGGATTGCTGACGATGAGGATGGCCGGCATACCGCCACTGCCGACGAAGAGCACCGGTGGGTGAAAGATAGTTAATAGCAAATCTCATTAAATTTATTAAGCGCCATCGCGCTCAGTTATCGGGAATAAAAACGATGGTAACACTCGAACAGATCCACCATGCTTTCCAGAAAAGCAGCGGCGACCAGTACCTGGACTTTCTGGCACAGCGGGAGACGATCGAACGCATCCTGCAGCTGAAAGAGCAGAAAAACGTGCTGGTTCTCGGCCATAATTATATGGCGCCGCTCGTCTATAATCTGTCCGGGGAAGGCGAGCGCGGCGACTCTTTACAGTTGGCGCGATATGCTGCGAGATCGGATAAACCAATAATCCTTTTCGACGGCGTGCGTTTCATGGCAGAAACGGCGAAGATCCTCAATCCAGACAAGAAAGTGCTCATCGCCGATATGCAGGCGGGCTGCAGCTTGGCTGATCCTTTTCGCGGCGCAGCGGTGCGGGCGTATAAAGAGCAGTTTCCGGGATTGCCGGTGGTCATTTATATCAATTCCTATGCGGATGCGAAAGCGGAAGCTGATTATTGCTGCACGTCATCGAATGGATTGCAGGTGGTGCAGCATGCAGCAAAAGACTTCGGCACAGACCAAGTCATTTTTCTTCCCGATTCGCTGATGGGAGAAAACCTGCAGGACGAATTGCGGGAAGCGGGCAGTGCGCTGGAATTAATCTATCCGGGCAAATATGATACGAAGCATGGCTCCTGTGAAGTGCATGAAAAGATTTCTTTGGAGATGGTGCAGAACATTCGGGACCAGTACCATCTGCCCAAGCATCAGCCGGGAAAAACACTTCCGGAAACTGCCGTGCTCGTGCATTGGGAATGCCTGCCGGAAGTCCGGAAAGAAGCCGATCTCTGTGGCTCGACATCGCAGATGATCCGCTATGTGCGGGAGCATCCCTCTTTGCAGCGGGTGTATCTCGGCACGGAGTGCGAAATGGCGGCGAACTTGCAGAACGAATTCCCGCAGATAGACTTTGTCAGGACGTGTGCCATCGCCTGCCAGCACATGGCGAAAATTACTCTCGATAAGATAGTTAAATGCCTGGAAACCGAGCAGCCGGAAGTGACGGTTCCGGAAGAGATTCGGCGGAGAGCTTTGAAGCCGATCGAACGGATGCTGCAGATAAAATGAACGGAGAGGAGAGGAGGAATGAACCATGAGCCTTAAAGAACACTACCAATCAACTTTGCTCGGCTGCGCCATCGGCGATGCGCTGGGCATGCCCGTAGAGGGCATGAAACCGCAGCAGATCAAGAAATATGTGGGCTGGATTACCGATTTTATTGATCCTGTGATTGTTCGCGATCCCCAAGGCAATGCACTGACGCAGGACGAGTTTGGTAAGCTGAAATATTGGAACAAAGACTTCCAGAGAGGAGAATATACTGATGATACCATTCTTTCCGTCGCTCTGGCAGAATCATTGATCGCTTGCCGCGGCTTCAATCTGGAAGATATTGCCCGACGACAGGTTGCAGAATACACCAAACGCCTGCAGCCGGATGGAACAGTCTTCGGCGGCTTTGGCAAGACGACTATCGATGGATTCAAGAATCTTCTTACCGGCAAATCGCCGTACGAATCCGGCGTTATCGGCGGCCCGGGCAACGCGCCAGCCATGAAAATGGCTCCTCTCGGCTTATGGATGCATGCGACGATGACCATCGAGAGAGGCCTGCACTTTGCGCATCTGGTCGGCAACATAACGCATCGCGATCCGCGCTCTTTGGCTTCCGGAGTCGTGCAGGCATATGCGATTTCTTCCCTTCTCGAAGGCATTGATCGCAGTTCCTTCCTGCGGAAGATTCCCTCGCTCTGCACCTCTGTGGAACAAGAAACGCCTGCGGATTATCCTCTTGCTGATCGTGGCACATTAGTGGAGTGCTTAGAATGGATTTCTGAGAACCGCGACGCTTCTGCGGATGAAGCTCATCGCCATTTAAAATCAAATTCGTTGGTCTTTTGCTCCTATCCTTTTGCCCTCTTCATGTTCCAGAAGTATTGGGATGAACCGGTCAAAGGGCTGATTGAAACCGTCAACTATGGCGGCGATTGTGACACAACGGGAGCGATGTTCGGCGCTTTGACGGGAGCGAGGCATGGACTATGCTGGCCGCAGCACTGGGTAGAAAATGTTCAGGATAGTGCCCGGCTGCAGGAACTTGGGGAACAGTTGTATAACTTTAACGCGAGTAGCCCTAGAAAGTGAAAGTACCCTTTTACTCCCGGTAAAAGTGGCCAAGCGCCTCTTCTTTATAAATGAACTTCAACATAATCTTTATAAACTAAAATATAATCTTTCTCCCTATGGACAAAAAGAGGTGTTCGGCAGCTAGTCGTACGTCTCGTTCTCCGCTTTATCCCCCGCAAAGCAATAAAAAAGGCCAAGTAACTGTTTTCATCATCCTGGGAATTCTCCTGCTCATGGCGGTTGTTCTAGTAATTGTCTTTCGCAAAGAAATTGTCCAATTCAAGCCGGAAGAAGTGCTGCCCACGGAACGGGGCAAAGTGCAGCAGTTCATTACGGCGTGCCTGGAAACGCTGGGCAATGAAGCCGTCGCGAGAGCTGGCCAGCAGGGCGGCTATGTGCAAGTGCCGGAGGAAATCGCTACCGCGGCGAACCTGCACTTGAAAACGGCGCCTTTCCTGTTGGTTCCGTTCTGGGCGTACGGCGAGACGTTGCGCATCCCTTCGCTGGAAGAAGTTGAAGAAGGCCTTGATGGGCATATTGAGCGGGGCTTGCGGGAGTGCCTTTTGGGAACCACTGCTTTCCAAGAAAGATATGACCTTCTGGAGCGCAGCCCCATCACGGCAGAAACTCAAGCCACCAATGAAAAAGTGCTGTTCAATGTTCTGTGGGTGGTGGAAATCCGCGACAAAGCTGGAAATTTCATTACCGAGCTACGGGAGCATAGTGCTGATTCCGACGTGAAACTGAAGAATGCTTATGACGTCGCGCGGCGCATTGTTGAACGAGAA
Organism: Nanobdellota archaeon; assembly: GCA_030695605.1. Taxonomy (GTDB): domain Archaea; phylum Nanobdellota; class Nanobdellia; order Woesearchaeales; family GW2011-AR9; genus JAUYQE01. The sequence goes on along the minus strand of JAUYQE010000041.1, from coordinate 3,811 downwards.
ATGCGCGAAGTGAAGTTTGAGGATCTTACGCAGGACTTGCTGGCGTTAGAGTCTCCGAACGTGCCGCTGTCCGGCCTGGAAGTGGGCTGCACCCAGAAAACCTGGCGCATCAGCGACGTCAAAGCAGCGCTGCAGGAACTGCTGCGCGTAAACATCGGCCAAGTGCGCATTGAAGGCACGGATGTGCTCGAGTTTCCGGAAGGCTTTCCCTATTATGAAAATCACTATTCTTGGAATCTTGGTGATGACCTGCGTGAGCCCAAAGTTTCCGTCGTTTTCCGGTACAGCCCCACGTTCCCCTTTGCTTTTGATGTTCGCCCGAGAGGGGGAACCACGCTCCGCAGCAGCCCGCTGGGCAGCAATAACGAGTTAGTTTCTTTTTTCTGTCTGCAGACTTGGAAATTTGTGTACGACGTTTCGTATCCCGTGCTCGTCGAACTGCGTGATGAAACGACGGGCTATACTTTCAAGACCGCTTTTACCGTCCATCTGAACAATAATCTTCCGGATAGGAGTGCCGCTGCCGCGCCGGAAACCACCCTTTTTTTCGATGCGGTGAATGATGAAGAGTATTGCCAAGAGAGCCAGAAAGTGCTGATGGCAGCTTTTACCTATAGCCTCGTCGACAATGATCGAGGGGTGTACAACGCCGAGCCGTTGGAAGATGTTGATCTGCGTTTTACCTGCATACGGTACGAATGCCCGATTGGGAAAACGGAGTATGATTTTGCCGGCCTGGGAGATGTCGCGGCGTACCGGACCAATTTTCCGTACTGCGTGGGCGGCATTTTACGCGGCACCCGTGACGGCTATAAAGAGTCGTGGAAACGCGTCGTTACGGCCCCGGGCAGAGAAACTGAATTGTATTTAGCGCCCCTCTTCCCCTTTTCACCGGCAAATATGCAGGTTCTGAAGCATCAGGTTGATGATAGCGGGCGAATAAGAACCACTGCGCCGCTTGAAGAAGGCGAGAAAGCGCTGGTCAAGCTCAGCTTCACGAAAGCAAATGAACTTGAGCCGTTCCACGAGCAGACTTTTGTCATCGATCCTGCTGCTCAGGAAATCAGCAGCAAGCAGGACGTGCAATTGCTAGCAGAGGCGGACTTTACGTATGATCTCGAAGTGCTCATCTTTGCAGAAGGCACCTTTGTCAGCGGCTACCAAGGGAAGTGGACGCCGCCGTGGCGTGATCTGCAACAGGCGCAGGAAATTATTTTCCATACGGCAAGCGCAGAAGAGCTTGATGACGAAGAGCGGCTATTGTTCTTCGCGGCGTTAGAAGAAAAGAGCAGCGGAGTTGCTGCTCCGGAAATGGGTATGGAACAGAGAACGGGCGGTGCTTCATGAATCGCAAAAATATACCTCTGGGGGCCAGAAGCAGTCCGGGATTGCCGAAGAAGCTCTCGATTCTCTCGGTTCTCTTGGTCCTGTTGCTTTTTGTTAATCTTCCGGTCGTTACCGCTTTGCAGATCTCCAACATCCGGGCCGAAGACATCACCTCTTCAAGTGCCTCTGTTCTTTGGGAAACAGATGAGCCCGCCAACAGCTTTGTGAACTATGGAACCAGTAAAGAAACGGTATCGTCGCGGATAGGCGATGCCGCATCAGTAACAGAGCATCGCTTGGCTTTGCAGAATTTACCGGCAGGACAGACCTATTATTATGCGGTGGAGAGCAATGCGCTTGTCAATAACAATAACGGCGAATTCTATTCTTTTACGACCGCAGCAGCCGATACCACGGCACCGGAAATTGCCGTAACGCTTCCCGCCAGAATCGCTGGCAGCAGTTTAACGCTGAACGGCAGCACGGAAGCAGGTGCGGATGTTTCTTTATTGGTGAATGAAACGCTGGCAGCTTTTACGTCTGCAGGTGGAGAGGGCAGTTTCCTCTTTACGGACGTGGCCTTGCAGGAAGAAACGCTGAATTCTATTCGCATTGAAGCAGAAGATGCTGCAGGGAATAGAGCCACTTTTGCCGGGCAAGTCTATGCCGACACCAGCCGTCCGACGATCGTGCTGGAAGCAATTCCCGAGCTGATCGAAGAGCGCACGTTCACGCTCCAAGGCTCGATATCCGAGGAAGTAACATACGAAGTCTTTGTCAACAATGAATCGCAAGCACAGGGTGAGGGAACCCAGCTGACCGCTCCAATAAATCTCGAAGAAGGCAGCAATCCGGTGCGCATGGTGCTCACTGATCGAGCGGGCTGGGAAACCGTCGAAGAGCTCCGCCTCATTTCGGATACGCAAGCTCCCACAATAACTGCGGAACTTGAGAAAGGCAACGAATATTATGAAGGCAATGTGGAGACGACAATCCGCGGCGAAACCGAACCGGGATCAACCATTTATCTGTATGTGTACAAGCAGCGGACCTTCCAATACCAGCCGGATTTTGAAAAAGCGTGGGAGAGAGTAACTGCGGATGCACAAGGAAAATTTTCCTTTCGGGATATTGATTTGGAAGACGAGCCCATTCGCCTGGAAGATCTAGCACCACGGCAAGTTCCCTCCCGCCTGCTGGAAGAAACCAGCCTGCAGCCTTTGTCCGACGGGCAAGAGTACTGGACATATAGCGTATTCTTGATTGCAGAAGATCGCACGGGAAAAACCGGCTATTGGGAAACGCGGGTTACTGCCAATACCTGCTTCTCGGATAATTATGACATTGTTATGCAGTCGGTGCCGGAGCTCCAGTTTCCCCTCAAATTAGAGCCCAGACTGCTGGATGAAGGCCGGGAAACGATCCAGGCAGTTTTCTCTTTGGACTATCAAGGCTCGGGTGTTCCCGTGATGCGTGGCGGTGAGGAAATTGCTCCGGGCTATCAGATACAGGGTGTGCGCTTCCAGCCGGCGTGTACCCAAAGCATGCTCGAGGAAGAAGGCAGCGGCACGGCTCTGGGCTGTACGGCCATGACCCGGCGAGAGCCTTTCTCGCAAGTCAGCCCCGAACAGTCTTCCGTGTACGTGCAATGGAACTTGGGCAGCCTGGCAGATGTGAGTGAACGGAAAGAAAATTTCTGGGATGATTTCACGGAACGGCGCAGAATCGTGTTCCCCATAAAAGTGCAGCTGACCTATCAAGACCGCTTAGGAGAGGACGAATGGAGCGCGCCGAAAGTGCAGACGTCTTGTAAAGAATTATCCTACTTTGTGGACATTCCTTTAGAGAGCAGCGAGCTCATTCCAGATTTCCTGGCGGACGAAGGCGTTTCGGCGCTTGATTTTACGGTGCGGCAGCTGGATGATATGCGTACCATGCTGGAAGATGTGCACATCATCATGGGCATTTCGACAGGAGCATCATGGCTGTTGCATCTCGTCGCAAGATGGATGCGCATTGCGTCAGAAAATATCGAAGGGGCGTTGAGCACCACCTGCCCCGGCTCGCGGGAACAGGCTGAGATGCTATATCTCCGGGACACCCTTGACGAATGGAAGGAATTTGGTATCGCTAACCTGCCGAACTTGCCTCAGGATGTAGTGAATGCTATCAATGGAGATCCTGATGCGCTGAAAAAAGTGACGTTCGAAGAAAACTGCCCGACGACCGCCACGTTCTGGGATCTGGAAGAAAGTATCAACACAGTATTCCGCTTTGCGGCTGATCGGGCGGTCTGCCGGACCGGCGACAGTGCTGTTCCGGCCGGCTGGACGGAAGATCAAGAATTAGCAGAAATTCAGCGCAAGATTGCGGAAGAACAGTCCTGCGGCGTCACGGGCAGGGGCATTCCTTTGCAGCGGATTGAGAATTGCCGGGAATTTGTCGAGCAAAATCCGGTGGCGTTGCCATCAGCGGTAGCTATCGA
>JAUYQE010000035.1 GCA_030695605.1 Nanobdellota archaeon | reverse complement strand
CATATCTTCCCAGGCAGTGAAGCAGTGCAGTGTACTCTGCTTGCCTTTCCGGCAAGGCGTGAAGATCGCTTTCAACAGCAGCAATTCTCGCTTCTAATTCTTTCTCCCGCGCAGCCAGCGTCTCATAATCAGCTCTCATTTTCTGTACAACTTCCGGAAGCGCCTTGAATAAAGCATATCCTTTCAGGGCAGCATCCTGCAGAGCCACCACTTGCTCCAACAGTTGCGTTTCCGGGGAAGCGGGCAGCGGTTCCAGATTGGGCTTATAGCCTTTGAAACCGCGCCTGATAAAGCGAAAAAAGCGAGTTACTGAAGAATGCTGTTCCTTATACTCCACGAGAGCGCTTTGTATACCAGAAACATAGTGCAGTTGGTCTGCTTTCTGGGCCTGGGCGAGTGCCGCCCTATTGGCTTCAGTTTCTGCTGCGGGTATACTATTCTGCTCCACCCATTGCTCCAAGGCCTGAGGGGCGGAACGGGGAACAAGATATCCGCCATCGGTAACAGAAGCTGCCATCTTACACAGCACCATCCAAAATTTTTATTTTCACTTCTACTAAAGTCTTGGGCTTGAGCTTGTCCCTCAGGAAAGCAGGAATTATAATCATGTTTTGCATTCCCTGCTTGCTGATTTGTTTGGTTAAGGTGAATTCAGTCATGTGGCGACCATAATGAACGAGGTGAAATTGTATGTTTTTACCATGCAGTAGTGTGTTTTCTATATAAACTTTTCGGTCATTTTGCTACCAACCAGTACTGAACGGCAGATGGGCAGTTACCCAGAAAACAGCTTTATTTGTTTGTTGGGTCTAAAACCCCTTTGCTTGCAATGATAGTTCATGAAACCCCAACAAACATTAAAAAAACCTGCAGCTCTTGCCGTCAGGCAATTCACGAACGGAGTAGCTAGATGCTGCGATTGGGTTTTTTATTTCCTCAACGCCTTCTCCATCTTCGGCAGCGCCCAGCAATTTAATACATCTTTTTTCTGCGCCCACCCTCGCCGGGCCATCTGCAGCGCAAACGGGCCGTAGCCAAGATGGTTTGGATCATGGGCATCCAAACTTAAAGCAATTTTACAGCCCGCATGCAAAGCCGCTTTTACCTGCTCGCCCGGCAAATCCATGCGGCCCGGCGAGCCATTCACCTCTAAGAACACATTCTGCCGCTTCGCCGTTGCAAAGACTTTCTCCAGATTCAGCGCCAAGGGCTCCCGCTGCATCAATAGCCGGTCGGTCGGATGCCCCAGAATATTCACCGGATAATTTTCGAGCGCCGAAACCACCCGCTGCGTCATTTCTTTCTCGGGCATTTTCGTCGATATATGCACGGATGCAATAACCACATCCAGCTCTTGCAGCTTTTTCCGGGACAGAGGCAGCGAGCCATCTTTCTGAATATCAATCTCCACGCCGGAGAAAAGCCGAACGTTGGTCTTTTTCTGTGCCTGCTCGATGGCTTTCAGATAACCAGCAAGGCGCCGCTCATTCAGGGGATTGGTAATGCCGATATGCCCATAATGGTCGTTGAAAGAAAGGAAACGGAATTGTAGCTCTTCTGCTTTCTTAGCCATCTCCAGCACACTCGCATTGCCATCACTCCACGTCGTATGATTATGGAACATCCCCTGGACGTCTTTCGCCGTTATCAGTTTTGGCAGCTTTTTCTGCTGTGCCGCCGCAATCTCTCCGGTATTTTCCCGCAATTCCGGCTCGATAAAAGACAAGCCCAGCTTTTTGTAGACCTCTTCTTCGGTGCGGCCAGCAAGCCACTTCTTGTTAGTTTGAACCGTAGGTTCTAACTCCCCAGAAATCTTCGATTTCTGTGACTTCACCCTAAAGAGGCCATACTCGCTGAGCGTCCACTTCTTGCTTATAGCTAGCTTGCGCAATTCGATGTTATGATCTTTGCTCCCGGTAAAATACAGCAACGCGGAGCCGAACTCTTTCTCTTTCAGCACGCGCAGGTCTGCCTGCAAGCCATTCCGAAAGCGAACGGATCCCCGGGTTGTTCCCTGAGCTAACACCGTGTCAATATCCGGCAAAGAAGTAAAGCGCTGCATCACCTCTTCCGGTTTTTTGGAAATGGCCAGAAAATCAAGATCGCCCACGGTTTCTTTTCCGCGGCGGAAAGAGCCGGCAATGTCTACTTTTTCAACCGCCTTCGACTGGCGGAGCTTTCTGGCGATGTCTAAAGCCAGGGGAAGCGCCTGCGCATACAAGAACCGCTGCGGCCGCTTTTCCAGCAGTTCAATGCCTTTCTGGAGATTCTTGACCGTTTCGTCGCCAAAGCCGGGCAGGGTTTGCAGTTTTTTTTTCAGAAGAGCTTTTTTCAGGTCCGCCACATCTGTAATATGTAATTTCTCGTATAGCAGCTTGATCTTTTTGGGGCCCAGCGTCGGAATGGCATTCAGCTCTTCGACATTCACCTTGACCTGCTTTTTCAGCTGCTCATAATAACGCAATTTTCCTGTTTTGATGAACTCCTCGATTTTCTCGGCGATGCTCTCGCCCACGCCGGGAATGTTTCGGAGTTCGCCCCGCCCTGCTACTTCGGCAATATCTTCCGCCAACCCTTCGATAGAACGAGCGGCTCGCCGATACGCATTAGGCTTAAACTCCACGCCCTGAATTTCCAGAATGTCAGCGATATTGTTCAGGATCTGGACTATTTCGAGATTTTTCATGCCCGCATTTTCACCTCTGTTCTAAAGAGAATAACGGCATGAACCTATTTATATTTTGCTATCCGCTAAAAAAAGAAGATAGCATGGTTCTCACCCACTCCAAAAAATCCCGCAGAGAAGCCCATACCCAATAGAGAATTCCCATTTCTTCTACGCGTTCAATCTCGCCCGTTTCCTGATCGACCCACACGCGAATTATTTTATTGTTTCCCTCTTTTGTCCCCTCAACGACATAGTACTCTTTTCCCTGCTGCTCTTTCTCCCGAACGGATTTTACGGTATCAATGTGCCCACTTTCCTGGCTTTTCCGTTCCGCTTCTTCTTTTTTCTCTTCTTCCGGAGGAGCCTCTTCTGCCGACGGCTCTTGCGGCTGCAATCCCGTCGCTTTGATAAACGCCTCGTACGCCTGCACCCGGCCTGCGCCCTGCGTATTCTGGCCCTCACCCAAATCCAATGCCGTCGTCATCAAAGCCTCTTTGACCTGGTCCGGCGATAATCCCGGCTTTTGGCTAAGCAATAAAGCAACAACTCCAGAGATATGGGGCGCCGCCATGGATGTACCGCTCATTGGCACATAACTTCCACCCGCTTGGGCTGCAAGAATCAAAACGCCGGGCGCAACAATATCCGGCTTCGCCCATCCGTCTAACGTCGGCCCCCGCGAGCTGAACAGCGCTATCGTATCCAGCCGGTCCACCGCGCCAACGGTAATAACCTCCCGAGCACAGCCCGGGCTGGTAATCGTTCCAGGCAGCGGCCCGAGATTTCCTGCAGCGACAACCACGTGCTTGCCGCGCTTTACGGCGAGATCTGCAGCCAAAGAAGTCGTATCCAACCCATTGCAGGGGAGAAAAGCTCCTAAGCTCATAGAGATTATGTCTGCATTGTTCAATACCGCCCATTCAATGCCGGCGATGGCATCGCTTAACTTTCCGGATCCGGTCTTGTCCAGCACTTTCACATCGAGCAACGACGCTTTTGCCGCTACCCCTTTATTGACGCCGCCAGACGCAGCACCAGTGCCAGCAACAATGGATGCCACATGCGTTCCATGGCCATTTCCATCGTCCGTTCCCTCACCGGTGAAATCCTGCTCGGCAATAACGTTTTGCACATCGGGATGCTCATTGTCGATTCCCGTATCGAGAATAGCGACGGTGATGCCCTCGCCTTCCACCCCATGGCTGAGCCATACTCTTCTGGCGCCGATCTGCAGCGTGCTTTGTGCCAATACAACTTTGGTATCTGCATCGTATTCGACGGCTTTCACAAAAGGCAAAGCTGCTAAATCGTCAAGGCGCTGTATGTCAATCGATACAGCGAGGGCCGGGAGAAGTTGGTATTCATACTTCAGAGCGCTACCCAGCTCAAGTAATTCTGACCGTTGGCTGGAAGTCAGCGGGCTTTCCAACTGCACCAGAAGGGGAAGAGTACCTGAACCAAGACGCTCTGCTTCTTCTTTCAGAAAGCTCTGGATTTTTGGAGATGTTAAAGATGGAAGAGAACCCAGCGGGGATTCTGGTAAGAGAGCAATTTCTGTAGCTGTGGCTTCCGGCTCATCCAACAAAGGCACGAGAAGAGTTTCCCCGGCAGAGCTACCCAAGCTGAAAAGCATCAAGAGCAGGAGCAGGATACCTAATTGCCTATTCATAAAACAGAAAACAACAGGAAGAAGAATATAAAGATGTCGGAAGCACCTGAGAATATTCCTGCATGATAGCCTATCCTTCTTTTCTGTTCGATCACTCTTCTTCGAGCAAATACCGCACCAGCCGCTCATAATCCAATGCCAGAAAAGGAAACGCTCTTTCTTCGCCATCGAAAAAAGTGATAGTGCTGCTTTCCGCATGAGAAACAGCCAGCAGGATGTCCAGAACTGCATCACGAGTGAGTTGTTCTCCACTGCTTTCCCGCACCTGCTGAATAACCGCCACCGCAGCCGTCACAAAAGGAGCGCTAAACGACGTGCCATTGTTGTAGCTGGCAGTAGCCGCGTTGTAATCAGAATACACCCCTTTCCCCGGCGCAAAAAGATGCGCATCCAGATCAGAAAACGGCGCAATCTCCCCATACTGCGTCGTTGCTCCCACACTGATAACGACGGGGCTGCCCTGGGGAAGCTGTTGGGAATCCAGCAACCCTTCATATCTCCCGTTGCCCGCTGCTGCAACGATTATCGTTCCGGCTGCCGCGACGCGCTCGAGAGCTTCTTCCAGAACCCTATTGCCATCCTCCCAGGTCATGCCTTCCAAATCTGGAGGCACTCCCAACCCCCAGCTCAGATTAATAACATGAATCTCCTCGGCAATCACCGCATCTAATCCTTCCAGAATGTCCGGAAGCAGATGCGCCTCTTCTGCAGCATTGTAGATTTTGTACACAAATAGCTCTGCCTCTGGAAGGATCCGGCAAATAATACCGGAAACAAAAGTCCCGTGGCTGAAATCCGCAGACGAATCATCATACGGCTCCGTTTGATAATGCACCACATCAGTAAATCTCCGCAGCTGCTGGCGGGCACCAGCAGTGTTCAGATCAATGCCGCTATCCAGAACCCCAATACGCAGGCCTTGCCCGAGAAGCCCGTATTCCTGCAGAATCTCTGCATGAACAGACTGGTAGGCCCATTCCGGTGTCAGCATGGATATCATATCGTCATCATCGTTCATCTGCACGCTCTGAAATTCCGGAAAAGAGCGCTCATCTTCCTCAATGACGTGAAGAGGAGCGTAGAATGCAACGTCGCCCGCAGCAACCAGGCTCTCGAGTTGTTCTGGAGAAGCAAGAACCAGCGCTGCTTCCAGATGTTCATAGTCGTGAAGCAATTCTATGCTTCCGGCACTATTGATGATACCATAGGAATCCTGCCCTTCGGCAGCAAAGAAGATATATTCTTTAATGGAATGCTGTTCATAGAGGCGCTGGGAAACGCCGCAGGAAAGCAGAGTGCTTAATCCGGCAGAGAGGAGTGCAGCATATGTTTTGTTGCGGCTCATTTTTGATGACTTTTTCCGGTTAATAAATGACGGCGACCACTACCCCTTCAATATCTTCAAAGCGCACTTTTACCGGATCGCGAACGGTATTGTTATCCCCTTTGACGAGGAAGTATGGCCCTTCCGCATCTTCCCCTTTTTCAATGACGCGGTGGATGATCGTGCCGACGATGGAGCGATAGGTTATCACATCGCCGACGGCAATAACATCGGGAGAAGAGGGCTGGATAACGATGGCGTTGCTGTTCTCGTCAAGAAAAGGGTCCATGGAATTCGTATCCGTGAACTGGAACCAGGCCGCATTGCTGACGTCAAGGATGACTTTGTCGGAATAGACTTGAATTTGGTTTTCCTGAAGCCAGTCGCTAGGAGAAGCCTGTTCCGGAACGCTGTTTTCTGCTAAGGAAAAGACGCCGAGAGAGAAAGCACCAAGAGCCAGAACTACTATGAGAGAGATCGACCAGCGCTTCATGGGGCTGTTTTTTGGGGGGTTTATTTAAACGTTATGAGAGAAAAAAACCGATTCACTATTTTTGAAGTTGAGCACCTTACCGATGCTCTTCTTCCCGCTGCCTTCCCCGGCGTGCCCGAGAAGCCGCCGGCGGCATGTAGGAAAACCAGTCCTCCTTGGTAATGGGATGGAAGAAATCCGCTTCATCGATAAGGATCTTGGCCGTCGTTTCCTTCACGGCAGCGATCTCCACGCGCACCCCTTCCGACTTTAAATGCCGTACTAAATCCACATAGTCCGAATCGCCGGACATGATGATAATCGTATCCACTTTCGAGGCCAGCTGCGTGGCTTTGATAGAGAGCGGAATATCTGCCGACTTATGGCACGGCACGACAGAGCCATAATACATTTCATAGAGGCGCTCTGCCAGCTTGGAAGAGATATTTTTGCCTTCGCGGAAATAAATTAGCCGGTTTAGCCCCCGTCCACTCAATAACCTAGGAATGAGCGTATCAAAATTGACCATCGTGGCCGAGTTTCCGGAAGCCTCATGAATGCTCCGCTCAATGTTATTGCCATCGCAGAGAATCGCCACAGATTGCGTAATCGTAATATTTGTTAAAAGGACCATATAAAGAGAAAAAGCAGGGGGGTTTTTAAGCGTTTGTGTATACTCGGGAAAAAAGAGAGAATTATGCTCGAAATCTTTAAAAAAGAACAGAAGGGAGGTATAAGATAGAAGCCACCGTCGCATCCTCAAAGGACAAAGTCCTTGGGGCGCAACGTTGGCTCGTATATACTTGCCACCGTCGCATAACCTGGTATTGCGCAAGCCTGGAAACTTAAAAAGGAAGAGAGCTTGTTTCCGCAAGGATGTCCCGGTTCAAATCCGGGCGGTGGCGTTAGCCAACGCACGGTTTCGGAAAACGCTTTTTCCGTTACCGGGCGCTGGCGGTTTTTTCTCTTTCAGCAACGCCGTCAAGTATTTATAGGAGGTATAGATAACTGCGCAACTTAGAGAACATATGTTCCCACAAAAAAAGAATTAATAACCTTTTTCTTTCGCTGTATCCCCTGCATCTTTCTTTTCACCAGTTTCCTGAGTTCTTTTGTGTCTTGCGCCTGATGAGCTTTAAG
>JAUYQE010000099.1 GCA_030695605.1 Nanobdellota archaeon | reverse complement strand
TCCTTCCCGCATAAAAGAGCTCATCCGGCACGTGCTTAAATTCTTCTCGGATATTCTGGCTATTTTGAGAAAACTCTTCCCACAGCAGCCCTAAGCTGGAAAAGTCTACATCCCAGATGAGCCGGGCATCGTCGGTGCCGGGGCGGATAACATATTGGGTGGTGATAATCAGTTCATAGACCCGGAGCCGGTCAAGGGCGCCCAAGCCGATATTCTCTCCAAAAGCCAAGGCAACTTCTGCACTGTTGAGTTCATTCTCTGGATTTCCCGGCTCGTACACGCAGTCGTGGAACCACAGTGCTAATTGAACCAGATCAGGTTGCTCTGCTAGGCGCCTAGCCGCGTCAAACTCATTCAGGCAATGGGCAATATGATCCAGATTGTGATACTGCCGATGCGGCTCTCCATAGCGCTGCTGCAAGTCTTGGAGAGTCTGCTGGGCTTCCTCCTGCGAAACGTGCAGGCGGCTGCAGAGATCGTTCCAGTTGGTGCGGAGTTTTTGGTTCATTTTTTTCTTTTACTTTTATCATTTTCTCCTAAAAATATATAAAACTAATGCATTTTCATTCAGGATATGAATGCAAAGTCGATGACTGCTCAAGAACTCATCAAAAAGTACCTCGGCTTCTTCAAAAGCAAAAAGCATGCCGTCATCCCTTCCGCCTCCCTCATCCCCGCCAATGATGCGTCAGTTCTCTTCAATACTGCCGGCATGCAGCCTTTAGTTCCCTATCTGATGGGAACCCCCCATCCTTTGGGAAAGCGGCTGGTAAATGTGCAGAAATGCCTCCGCACCGTCGATTTTGAGAATATTGGCGATAATACGCATCATACGTTTTTCCAGATGCTCGGCAACTGGAGCTTGGGCGATTATTTCAAGAAAGAAGCCATCAGCTGGAGCTTTGAATTTTTGACGGCTAAGAAATGGCTGAACATACCGCTGAAAAACCTGGCAGTAACTGTTTACCAAGGCAATGCTTTCGTTCCCCGGGACGAAGAGTCATATGCCCTCTGGCGAAGTTTAGGCATTCCCGAAGAGCGTATTGCTTTCGTCGGCAAGGACAATTTCTGGATTGCTGGGGAAATCGGCCCTTGCGGTCCTAGCTCGGAGATGTTTTACTGGACGGGTGAACGTGCAGCGCCGAAGAAATTCGATCCTGAAAATAAAAGTTGGGTCGAGATATGGAACGATGTGTTTATGGCGTATGACCAGCGGGCAAATGGAACCGTCGCTCCGCTGAAACAACAGAACGTCGACACCGGCATGGGCTTGGAACGGACGTTAGCAATGCTCACTGGCCAGAAGAGTGCCTATGAAACGGATTTATTCCAGCCCATCATCAAGAAGATTGAGCTGCTGAGCAAGAAAAAGTATGCACACGAGCAGCGCACCATGCGCATCATTGCTGACCATATCCGTGCTGCTACGTTTATTCTTGGCGATGAGCAGGCCGTGCTGCCATCAAACATGGATCGCGGCTATGTGCTGCGCCGGCTTATTCGCAGAGTGGTTCGCTATGGAAAACTACTGGAGATAACCCAGCCTTTCACGAGAGCTTTAGCAGAGATAGTCGTGCAGCAGTATGGTGTCCTCTATCCAGAACTCAAAAAGAATAAAGAGCGGATTTTTGCTGAGCTGCAGAAAGAAGAAGAAAAGTTCGAGCAGACGCTGGACCGAGGATTAAAAGAATTTGAAAAGATGGCAGCGCACGGCAATTTGAACGGCAAAGATGCGTTCCTCTTGTTCCAATCCTATGGCTTCCCGTTAGAGATGACGGAAGAACTGGCGGCAGAGAGAAAAATCATTGTCGATGCCAAAGGCTTCCTGTACGAATATGAGAAGCACCAGCAGCTTTCCCGTGTGGGAGCAGAGCAGAAATTCAAAGGGGGCTTGGCGGACACGTCGGAGATTGTGGTGCGTCTGCATACCGTCACGCATCTGCTGAATGAAGCCTTGCGCCGGGTGCTTTCCAAAGATATCCACCAGCGCGGCAGCAATATCACGGCTGAACGCCTGCGCTTCGACTTTAATTTTCCCCGAAAACTCACGCCGGAAGAAGTGAAACAAGTAGAAGATGAAGTCAATCGCGTCATAACGTTTGATTTTCCCGTGGTGCGGAAAGAGATGGCTTACCAAGAGGCGGTGAAATTAGGAGCTCAAGCCGAATTCGGGCAGAAATATCCCGAGCGCGTTTCCGTTTATATTGTGGGTGATTATTCACAGGAGCTCTGCGGCGGGCCGCACGTGCAGCATACCAAAGAAATCGGGTATTTCAAGATAATAAAAGAAGAAGCATGTGCTGCGGGCGTGAGAAGGATTAAAGCGGTGGTGACACCATAAAAAACAGTTCGTTGTACAAAAATGTATACACTTGTCTAAAAAAAGATATACACCCATGACCTACACTTTCCTCGACCATACGGCGGACGTTCTTTTTCAGGCCGAAGGCAAAACGCGGGAAGAGCTTTTTGAGCAATGCGCTTTAGCGGTTGAAGATACGCAGGTTAATGTCCGGAAAATCAAGCCGAAGAAAACGGTCAAAATTTCTTTGGAAAACAAGACGCTCGAAAAGCTGCTCTTTGACTTTCTGGATGAGCTGCTGTTCTACAAAGATGCTGAGCAGCTGCTGTTTAGCAAGTTTGATCTAAAAATCCAAGAGACCGTTGGGAAATTTCTGCTCTCGTGCGCTGCTTCTGGTGAAAAGCTGGATGTGGAGAAGCACGAGCCCAAGACCGATGTGAAAGCGATCACCATGCACCTCTTTGAAATCAAGAAGACCAAGAAAGGCTGGTGGGCGCAGGTGCTGGTGGATGTCTAATGAACGAACTTGTTAAACCAATCGACAAATATAGAAACCTTTTCGGCCGGCTGCCAGTTATTGGTATGCTTCATCTGGCCGGCGAGGATCCTGTTCAAAGAGCACTTCAAGAACTGTCACTGTTTGCAGAAGAAGGGGTTTCAGCGGCTCTGATTGAAAACTATCATGGGTCGCTCGATACGGTTATCCAAACCCTGCAGGAAATCTCACAGAGAAGACTGAATGTTCATCTGGGGATCAATATCTTGCCGAACAAGTTTCGTCTGGCATTTCCTTTTGCAGTTCACTATGGGGCTGCTCTTATCCAAATGGATCATGTCGCGGGGAAGTATGATCAGGGAGAGCTAGACATGCCTTCCTATCGGGGATTTCGGGAAAGCTTTTCAGACATCTTCGTTCTTGGCGGGGTTTGGCCGAAGTATTATCAGCCGGTCATGGGTTCTGATCTGGAAAAAGATCTTCAGGATGGGATGGACAGAGCTGATGCCATTGTCGTTACGGGAGCGGGAACAGGAAAAGAAACGCCTCTGGAGAAGATAAACCAATTCCGAGCGCTTATGGGGACATTTCCTCTGGTCGTAGGAGCTGGATCAACTCCCGAAAATGCCTACACACAGTTACAATATGCTGACGGGGCTATCGTTGGAACGTCGTTGAAATTTGAGAACAAGACTTCCAACCCAGTTGATAGAGTGTGGGTACGGGATTTTATGGACGTGGTAAAAGAAGTACGGGCGTATCAGGAACAGCAGGAAGCCAGTTCCCCGTAACCTTTTAATACTTACCCTCGTTCTTTTCTCCCATGCAAAAAAGAGGGCTGTTTATTCTTTTGCTGCTCGGGTTGGCTCTGTTTCTTGTTGCCTGTACCGAAAGAACTTTGTACGGAGAAGCGCTGAAAGTGCCCACCACTTCTTTAGGGAACCAACAGGAGCAGGTCCAGCGGGAAGCCATCCAACGCTTCGGCTTGGGAACTCAGGTAACCGTAGATAGCCAGGGAAAACCTGCTGTGGTGCTGGGAAAGCTGGCCATAAAAACCAAGAAAGTTGCCACCATTACGGAAAAGACGCTCCCGAGCGCCACCGCAGATTTCTTGGCTCGGTATAAGCGATTCCTGCGCGTAAACCCGCAGGACTTAAAACTGGCCCGCCAGTGGTGCGACACGCCGCTGTATCCGGGAAAGAAAGAAGGCATCTGCAGCATCTTCTATCAGCAGTATTACCAAGGGATTCCTGTATACCTGGGCCTGGTGGGGCTGACTACCAATGATGGAAACGTTGTTCTGGTGCAGAGCAAGTACTATTCAGGAATTTCCGTTCCGATCACGCCTACAGTACGGCAAGAGAAAGCTGTCGAAATTGCCCAGCAGCATCTTGAAGAAACCGTGCAGCCCCTGCATGTTTCTCTCGTTATCTACCCCGAAGAAAAAGCCGAGAAAATCCGCTTTTACCTCGCTTATCAAGTTGATATGCCCCCAGCCTGGAAAGGACGGGTTAATCTCACGGAGCCCGATCAGAATGTTCCGGCGGCACTAACATATTTCATTGATGCGCACACAGGAAATGTCATTGCCTATCACAACAGAATTCGTGCGCAGGTCGAAGGAACGGTCCAGGGCATGATCTTTCCCAACCATCGCTTACAAGAAACAGAAAGCAGGTCCTTCGCCCACGAAACGGTGATCGCGGGAACAGTGGAAGCGGTTACTGATAGCATGGGTACGTATTCCGCTGAAACAACTCCCGACACGGCAGTGGGCATAACGACCCAGGCGAACGGGCCTTTCGTGAGCGTCGTAAACCGGCAGCAGGAATTGTCACGCTACACCGCCCAAGGCTGGTCACCAAGCCTCCACAATATTGACTGGCGCAATCATGATCTCTCCTACGAGCAGGAAGAATCCAATGCGTTTTATCATGCTAATATCATCCATGATTTTGTCACAAAAGGCGATCCGTTTGACATCCACGAGATGGACTATCCCCTCGAAGTTGCGGTTGAACAAGGGCGTGCCAACGGGGCGCAGTGCAATGCGTATTCCTGGTGTAGTCCTTGGCAAAGTGGAACGAGCCGTTCAGGAATAGCTTTCTTCGGTCCGGGAGACAAATGTGACAGCATTGCGCTTTCTGCTGACGTGGTGTATCACGAGTATACGCACAGCATGGTCTGCAATATGTATCCCGAAGGGCTCTTTCCTTACTGGGACGAGTCCGGCGGCCTGAATGAAGGGCTGGCAGACTATTTTGGCGCGACCATCCCGGGAGATTCCTGCATGTCAGACTACTTTTTCCGGGAAGAGTTTATTGAACAGCGTCGGGCATCCTGGCCGGATGATCCGTTAGTAAAGCTCTGGCCTTGCCTGCGCAATCTGGATAATGACAAGACCTATCCCGAAGACTACAATCCCGAGCCGCACGATGCCAGCGAAGTCTTCTCTGCTTCTCTTTGGGATCTGCGGGAAAGCCTTGGCGCTCCGCTGACGGATGAGCTGGTCATTCGTACCATGAAACTCCTGCCCTTCCGCTTCAAGGAATTCCTTGATGGCATACTGGTTATTGATGATGACAACGCCAACCTGAATGACGGCACGCCCCACAGCGGGGAGATTTGCCAGGCCTTTGCCCAGCATGGCTTGTCAACGAGAAGCTGTTCCGGGAAACTGGATGAGCCGCTGGTTCAATGGGTAAAACCAGAAGAGGAAAGTTTGATGCTGGGAAAGAGTCGTCTCACTATTCATGGAACGCTGCTCGCAGAACGGGGCATGTCTTTCCAGAGCTATGCAGTGGACTATGCGCCAGAAGGAACAGAAGACTGGTCTGCTGCGGGGATTTTTCTCACGCTATCGGGGACCAGCCCGGCAGCGTACAACGAGCCGATTGCGGTATTGAACGTTGACGCTGCTGACTTTCAGGGCAGATATGTCTTCCGCCTGCGGGTGACGGACACGGCGGGGAAAACACTGCAAGTAACGCGAGAGTTCTCCATCTTCAAGAACGGCTGGCCGTCGTTCCAGGATCGTTGGATTAATGGTAACCAGATTCTTGTAACTGATTTTGAAGGTGACGGCTCTTCAGAAACCATCGTTACCGATCATGGTGGAATATGGCCGTCGCTTTTTAACTTGCAGGTGGCGTACAATGCGCAGGGTGAGGCAGTACTCGGCTTCATCAGCTCGCAATACGAAGTGCAGCACCTCAGCGCAGCCGACATTGATAACGATGGCATCATTGAATTGGTTTCCCAGGCGTGGGAGTGGACTTCTGGACAGAACAAGCTTATTATTTTTGATCCCTATGAAGAATACTGGCGCGATGAAGGAGGGGTTCCCTTTTTCATATTCAGGACCCGTGTTCTTCTCAACGATGTGGGAAAAGAAGGCTGCCGACCGACCCTTGCAGATTTGGATGGTGACGGCCTGATGGAGATAGCGATGCGGACCAAGAACAAAATCTGGCTCTTCCGGCAGGATGGCTCTCTGGTAGATGGCTGGCCGAAAGACATCCGGCCTTCGCCTTGGAGTTATTGCTCCGGTGGAGACTCGCTTTTGGCTGTTGCTGATCTCGATGGCGATGGCATAGAGGATCTTCTTGCTGCGGAAGAAACTTTTGAAAAAGAGATACTGCCTACTGTGGTGTCTACTGTAGAAGAAGCAGAAGAAGAGCCATCAGAAACAGAAGAAGAGCCGGCGATTCCTCCCGTCGAAGAAAATGAATCCACTGGTGGGGAGGTCGTGGAAGATACTGAGCGGCTCTTTGTCCATGCCTGGCACGGGGACGGTTCGCCGGTTGCCGGCTGGCCGGTTCAG
>JAUYQE010000024.1 GCA_030695605.1 Nanobdellota archaeon | reverse complement strand
GATGAACGCTTCAACTTTTTCTCTGGTGTGATCTGTCGAGCCGTCATTAACGACGATGATCTGCATCAGCTCTGCTGGATAGTCCAGTTTCGCCAACGATTGTAACGTGCCCCGAATGGTCTCTTCTTCATTGTACGCCGGAATGATAGCCGTGAACGAGGGATAGCTTTTGAGCTTTGCTTTGGGCTTTTCCGGCTCTCCAGTGAATAAGACCAACAGCCAAAAGATGGAGAGAAACATCAGGAAGAAATAGGCTCCGATAAGAATGGTGTCGCTGATGTCTATCATGGTTGGGCACTTTCTCCAGCTGCTCTCTCTCTTTCAATTTCTGTTCCTCGGGCTGCTTCTTCGGGAACTTCTCTTTTTTGTTCTTGGCGATATTCCCACATCTCAAAATTTTCTTTGGCGTAGAGGAGCGTAAAGTGCTCGTTCTTCAGGAGAAAGAGCAGCCCTTGATCCGCCGGCAGTGTCGCTTTCATCTGCGGCGTAATGAACAGATAGCGGATGTTTCTGGCTTCCAGAAGCGGAAAGAGTTCCTGGATGTATCCTGCCGTGCTTATCCGATGGTAAAGCTCTTCTTGTTCTTTGGTGCTGTGCCGTTCCCGAAGAGGCAGTTGCGCAAAGTATGCTGCTCGGAATAATTCTTCCGGTGGCGCATATACCGCGTTTTTTTCGTCAATGTTCTTTTTTATCCAGGTGAGCGTTTCCCATTCTGCTGGTGAGGGTGTTAACTCGGTTACCCTCCCCAGATAGGATAGTGTGGAAAAGAGCAGGCCGAGCAAGATCAGGAAGAGGGAAATGCTTTTCACGCTTTCCAGAGTCCAGGTGCGGTGCCAGAGCCAGAGGAAGCCTTTGGCAGCAAAATACGTCAGCGGGATGGCCAAGTAAAAAATGGTGTGCGGATTCAGGATGAAGATGCCGGAAAACAGGATAAAGAAAAGAAAGGGGCCCAGCAGCTTTTCTTTCCTCCCGGTCGCCAGAAGACCTATGACTGCTAGGAGAAGAATGAAGAGGCTGATTCCGCTGATCCCTCCTAGGTCTGCAAGGAGATCCCGCAGTGGACTGGGGCTGTGGAATGGGCCCAGAGAGAACGGCAGCTTGAGCAGCAGCCAGTTGCTGAAGAAGAGCACGCTCGTAACACCGGCAAGGAAAATGGCAAAAGAGTCTTTCTTTTTGCCGTACGAAGACCAGAACCACAGGAGCAGCATGATAAAGAGGAGGGTAGTAAACAGATCGATGAACGATGCTCCCAGAACGGGCAGGAGTGCCAGGTAGCGCCACGGTGGCTTGTGCAGCAGGAGAAAGATGCTGCTCATCGCGAGAAAAACGAAAAGGCCTGCCCCGGAGAGCGAGCTGAACGTAAAAATGAACGCCGGAGAGATGAGCAGGAATAGGAGAAAGAGAAACGTGAGCTTTTTTTGGAGTGCGAGCTTTTTGGCAATAGCCAGGAAGAGCAGCAGCGAAGCAATGGCCATTACTAGCGTAAGAACAAAGAAGCCCCGGTTATAGACGAATGAATCGAGCACATGCAGGCCCGCGTAGTAAAAATTTCTGCTTTGCAGTTCCTGGGATTGTGCCAAATGATAGTAGCTCTCTTCGCCGAGCAGCACGGGCTGCTGCTGGATGCTATTCTGCAAAAAAGGCATACTCAGAACCATGAGCAAGAGCAGCAGCAAGCACCACTGCGGCCACTCGATACAGTGATCAAGCCATTTTTTTGTTGTTGTTTTCATGTTTGGGGGCTACTTGCATTTAGCTCTGGCGTTTCCTCTAACGTGCAGCGGATGCGATAGATTTTTGTTTCATTTTTATACACGCGCTGAAAGCAGGTAGTGGAGAGATATTTCGGAGTCGAGTACTTTTCTACTGCCTGGGGTGTAACAATCAGATAGTCTATCTCATACGCCCCCCGAATGTCCAGGGCTTGGGTCTGGAACGCCGTCGTATAAAGAGCATTCAGGTCCTGAAAGCGTTTTTCGATATCGGGAATGCGCGCAAATTGGTCGTCCATGACATTTTTTCTCTGCCCATAGTACGTGATGAGATGCCCTTCTTCTACGAGTGCAGCGACCGTGCTGTTTTCCGGGGTGTTGTTCTGCAGCCAGCGGAAGGCTTCGATCTCTTGTTCCGTGGGCAGGTCTTGCTGGCTGGCTGCAGCGATGGCTGGAAAGCCGCTCGAGAATATCAAGAGCAGCAGCGCTCCCCAGGGGAGCAGGGAAGAAAAGCGGGCCAGTTTTGTTTTGAGAACATACCGCTTGGTCTCGTCGTAAAAGAGGGCAAAGAGCACTGCCAAGATGATGCCAAAAAAAGCGAGCGCTAACGTGAAGCGGATAAGCCGGAGCCACGAAAGAAGGGTCGTCGCAATGACGAAGCTGACCAAAATGAACATTTTTTTGTTTTTTGCCTGGAAAATAGATTTGAAGGTTATCACGATGCCGGAAAGGAAGGGGATTATCCCCACCAGAACAATAGATTGGAAAAGGGAAAGTTGCGGGAAGTAGTGCTGCACAATCTGTGGCGGCACGTTTTGCCAGACAAAAGCAAGCCCTTCTTCCAGGAGCGTGTTCTTGAAAAAAAGAAATTGCACCCAGAGAAAGAAAAAGAGGGAGAATACCATCACCTCGATTTCTGCCCTACTGGGTTTTCGGTGTTCGATTGCGGAGAGCAGCAGGTAAATGCCAAAGCCGATGAGCAGCAGGAACGTCGCTGCGCTAGTCACGGATAAAACGAGAAAAGCGATGAGATAGAGCGTGAGGAATTTTTTTTCCTGAATCCTTAGGAAGGCATAGATGGCCAGGGCGACGAGGGGGAGGAAGAGGCTGTTCACTGAGAAAGCATTGGGGGAGAAGAGCACGGGGAGGAAGCCGCTAACGACCGCTGCGAAGAGACTTCCCGGTGAGGAAGCAGTAAGTCCTCGGGCGATGAGATAAACAACAGCGGGAAGGAGTGCCAGGAGCACATTAGGCAGGAGCTTTCCGACTAGTTCCAAAGGAAGGAAGAGCGTGAAGAACGCTGCAACGTAATGGAAAAATGGCAGGAAGCGAATGTCCCTTCCTCCATAAGATAGTTCTCCCTGGAAGCGGGGGAAGCCGGTTTCTGTAATCGCCTCAACTTGCCGCAGATGGAAATAGGAGTCATATGTAAATGCTGGCGTGCTGAAAGCGAAGAGTAAGCGAATAGCCAAAGTGCCTAAAACAATGACTGCCAGCCATACCGCAGCTTTTTTGTCCATGCTTCTATCAGAAACAAATATATTTTATAAATGTGTAGGCAGAGGTTCTCCGGATAAAACTCCTCCTGCAGAAACTTTTTATAGCAGGAACCGCTGAGCCCTTTCGTGGTAAAAATCTCGACGGGAGTTGCATTCTTCGATGCTTTTTTGCAAGGGGGCTACGAAAGTGATGTCGTAACGACTATCTACGGCCCCTCCGGGAGCGGGAAGACCAACCTCTGTTTGCTGGCTGCAGTTCGCTGTGTAAACGAGGGCAAGAAAGTGCTTTTCGTTGATACGGAAGGGGGCATTGCCGTCGAGCGGATCCGGCAAATTGATCCTGCTGTTGATTTGCAGAAAATGCTGTTTTTCACGCCGTTGACTTTCACTGAACAGAAAGCCGTGCTGCAGCAATTGCCCAGCCTCGTTACGGAGCATCTCGGCCTGATTATCGTCGATTCTATTTCGATGCTGTATCGCTTGGAATTGGGGCAGAGCGAAGACGTGTATGATGTGAATTCTGCTTTAGGAAAGCAGTTGGGCATCCTCGTCGAGATTGCCCGCCGCAGCAAGATTCCGGTGCTGCTGACGACGCAGGTGTATTCGGCGTTTGATGACCGGGAAACGATAAAAATGGTCGGCGGCGATCTCTTGAAATATGGCTCGAAATGCTTGCTGGAACTGCAGCGGTTTGCTTCCTGCCGGAAGCTCGTGTTGCGGAAGCACCGCTCTTTGCCGGAAGGCGGGGAAGTCGCTTTTCAGATCGTGGAACGGGGCATTGAGGAGAAAAGGAGCTCATAGCTTTGAATTTTAGTCTTTTAAGAGAGTGAAAATGATGGAAAATGTTCTCATTCAAGATTTTTAACTAGGAGAAATTGCTTTATATCTTTAAAAAAAGCTAATAATTACCTCCTTTTTGTTTTATCCTATTAAAAACCACAATATTTAAATATCACAATGAGCTTTTTACTCTATTCGTCAATAAGAGTATACTGGTGGTGAAAAAAGGTGACTGCTTCGTCTTTAGCTCAATCATACAATTTTGCCGAAGAGCGGGAGCGCTTTGCTGCGGCAGTTGCGCCGTACGCTGAAGCATCGGTACTTCTCACGGTTTATGATCATCTGGATGTAATGCGGCAGCAAGAGCTTTCTCGGGCTGAGCAGTCGCAGCGCACGTATAAACTCCATGGCTTGTGCGCTATCGTCGGCTGCTGTGATGGTGTGCATGACCGCTATTTTCACGGGCTCATCGGCCATGATTTCTTTGCAGACGATTCACGGGAAGTCTCTGATCCGAAAGCGGGTTCTTTGCTTGAAAAAGCAATGGAGGAAGATGGGGCTATTCTCATCTCTTCACATGGAACACTTCTACATAGCGGTCGGTTTATGTATCTCAACAATCGGGATGAACTTATTAAAAAGCCAGAGTATACGCATGCGTTTGAGACGTATAATCACTTGAGAACTACACGCCGTGCGGGAAGCCGGCATGCGTCAGCAATTCCCCTCTCTGCAGTTGAGCCGGGGTTGTTTTTTTTCACGTTACGCAGCGAAGACCCGGAAATCCGCTTGTTCAATGATGGCTATGTACTCCATTCGACGCTTGCCTATGAGGGGAACCATCCGGCACTCCAGAAAGAGGAAGCACCTGCTCCTGAAAGAAGTGCCGTCGAAGGCGGCTTGGAAACGGTTTGCGATTGTTGATATTTTTCTCAAAAAGATTTATAAATAAACTGCCGACTGTAGTACCTAAAGCCGACGTTCATTTTATACGAAAGATGAACAGCGCTGCGTGAGGCAAAAAATACCGCAGACAAGATGAATTCTTGTTTGTGTGCGAGAGGTAATACTATGAATGAACAGGAAGATTTACTGATCGATACCAATGAGTACCTGAAAAGCGGGATTCATATCGGAACCAAATTCAAGACCAAGTACATGGCGGACTTTATCTATAAAACCCGCCCCGATGGCCTGAGCGTTCTTAACTTAAAGAAAATTGATGAGCGGATTCGCATTGCCGTGAACTTTCTGGTACACTACGAGCCGAAAGATATTTTCATTGTCAGCCGCCGGGAAAACGCCTGGAAAGCCTTGCGGCAGGTGCAGCGCCTGACGGGCATGCGCGCCATTATCGGCCGATATCCCCCTGGAATTTTGACCAATCCCCATCTGGAGACTTTTACCGAGCCAAAAGTCGTCGTCGTCTGCGATCCCTGGACGGACAAGAATGCGGTGAATGATGCGCTGAAAATCGGCGTTCCTATCGTAGCCTTCTGTGACACAAACAACCAATCGAACAACGTGGATCTGGTTGTTCCTTGTAATAACAAAGGCAAGAAATCTGTCGGCTTGTTATTCTATCTGCTGACGCGGGAATTGCTGCGCAAGAGAGGCATGCTGCCCGCAGGCGAAGAGATGAAAGAGAAGATTGAAGACTTTACGGAGGAATAGGTGTTCAATTTTAGGGAGGACTGAACATGGAATCATTGGAAACAGAAGTCCGGGAAGGGCTAATTCAAAAGGCCGCACAAGCGACGTATGAGGTTATGCAAGATCCGGAATATCAATTGCTTCTGAGGGAGTCGGTAAAAGCAATAGATACTTTTTTCGTCGAACCCTTTGGACTTAAAGAAAGCGATCCGGAGTTAGATGCCCTCCTTGACGAATCGCTAGAAACCTTTTTTTCTAATCCGGACCAGCTCCGCCTGCACGCTTATAAAGCGGCTCGGAATCAGTACCTGACGAGAAAAAGAATATCTTTAGAGCTAGAGGCGCTCTATGGCCAACTGAAGCACGAAGAGAACTATGAAAGTCTCGCCGCCGCGCTAACAACAGCAATAGAACCTCTATACCCTATTCTTGATGCTCGTGAGAATGTTGTTCGTGAGCTGGTTGCTCTCGCCGAACGTGAAGGGATTGAGAAAGCTTTGACTGACGAAGCCGAATATGCGGCTATCCAGAAAGTGTTTCCCACGAAGGAAGCTTATATGAATAATCAGTTTGGTGGTGTCAGGGCCTTTGAAGACTTTGCCGTTTCTGTCCAAGAAAGTCTATCGAAAGGGGAAGAAAGTGATGAGAACCCGTCGTTACGTGGTCTCATTAGAGTTCTAGAAACGGTAACGAGAAAAGAAATCCTCAAAAAAGCAGACGCCATTTACGGGGCTTGATATGCTGCGAGTCTTTAAAACTATCAAGAAAAATAATCAGTATGATAAATTCTTGCACAAAATCCAGCAAGCGAAAATGAAAGAGCTGTGGGATAATCGCGAAGATGAGGCTTGGGAGCGTGCTTAAGAGCCGTACCCGTCGCTAGCTCTCAATTCATTACTCGCTCTTTCCCTCTCCCTTTTCACAACCCTTAAAAGCGAGCTCTTTCTTCTTTCGACCGTATGAAAAAAGTCGTGGTTATCGGTGGCGGAACGGGAAATTTCGTGGTGCTGAGCGGCCTGAAGCACCATCCCGTGGATTTGAGCGCTATCGTCTCCATGGCGGATGATGGGGGCAGCACCGGTATTCTGCGGGACGAGCTGGGAGTTCTTCCCCCCGGAGACGTGCGGCAATGTTTAGTCGCTCTTTCTGATTCCAGCCGCCTGATGCGCAGCCTGATGAATTACCGCTTTGAAACCGGCGGCCTGGGGGGGCATAGTTTTGGGAATCTCTTGCTTTCGGCGTTAGAAAAAGTAACGGGCAGTTTTGAAAAAGCGGTTGAAGAAGCCGGGAGAATTCTCTCTATCAAAGGGAAAGTCATTCCCATCACGATGCATGAAGTGCGCCTGAAGATGATCCTGCGCAATGGCAAAGTGCTGGAAGGCGAAGGGCAGATTTACAAGTCAGAAGAGATTGAGAAAGGCTATAGCAGCATTTTTCTGGAGCCGCAGCCCGTCGTGAATAAGCAGGCTATTGATGAGATCATGAATGCGGATGTCGTCATCTTTGGCCCGGGCGGCTTGCATACCTCTTTGATCCCCAGCCTGCTGGTCGAAGGGGTGAGCAAAGCCTTGCGGGAAACCCAGGCAAAAAAAGTGTTTGTGCTGAATTTAATGAACCGCCGGGGGCAAACGACGGGATTCAAAGTAAGTGATCACCTGCGCGAGATTGTGAAATTCACCGGCAAAGATATCTTTGATAATATCATCGTAAATAACAGCCTTCCGCTGAAAGAGCTGATTGAGCGCTATGCCGAAGAGGGCGAGCTCGTGACGAATGACCTAGAGCGCGATCCTCGGGTCATTGCTACTCCCCTGCTCCACAATGGGCTGAAAGACGTGCAAAAAGGCGATCTGCTCAAGCGGAACCTGATTCGCCACGATCCGCAGAAACTGGCAGATGCCATTATGGGGATTGTCCATGCGAGTTGACCAGTTAATCCTTTTTGATCTTGACGATACGCTGTTCGACAGCTCGTCTCAGATGCGTGCCGGCCATGAGCAGGAGGACGTGCAGCGTATTGTTCCGTTTCCGGGTGTTCTTTCTTTTCTGGCGTCTTTTCCCGGGAAGAAAGCGCTGGTGACGAAGGAAACGGTTCTCGGACTGCAGCAGCAGAAAATTACTGTTTTGGGAGTGGGGCGTTTTTTTGATGATGTCTTTATTTGCCAGACGATCGAAGAGAAAAAGTCCCGTTTTCGGCAAGTGCTCGCTAAATATCATCCTGAAAAATGCTGGGTCGTGGGAGACCGCCTTGATGCAGAAATTCGCTTTGGCAACGAACTGGGATTGAAGACCATCTGGCTTTGCCATGGCAAGCATCGCGAACAAAAGCCACAGAATGGCCTGGAAGTTCCGGATGCCCAAATCAGCCGCTTTACCGAGCTGCACACCATGTTTTCTTCGGAGGGACGGTCATGAAAGCCATCATCCTCGCCGCAGGAAAAGGCACGCGGTTTGCGTCCGAAAAAACGAAAGTCTTGCATTGCATCGCAGGAAAGCCTTTGGTGCTGCACGTCGTCGAGAAAGCGAAAATGCTGGGTGTGCAGCAGCCCATTGTCGTGCTGGGCTATCAGGGAGAAGCCGTCCGGGAAGCGCTGCAGCACGTTCCCGGCGTGCAATTTGCCTGGCAGCGGGAGCAGCTCGGCACGGGCCATGCGGTGCTGATGGCTTTGCCTCTCTTAGGAGGAGATGAGGACGAAGTCCTTATTCTCTATGGCGATGTTCCCTGCCTGGCTTTAGCAACCCTGCAGCATCTGCGCATCGTGCACGAAACGGCGAAGAATACCCTGACACTTTTAACGGCCGTCTTGGACAATCCAAAATGGTATGGCCGAATTATCAAAGATAATAAAAAGCAGCTCTTGGCCATAAGAGAAGCCAAAGATGCCAATGCAGAAGAATTACGGATAACAGAGATTAATTCCGGGATAATGCTCGTGCAAAGCAGCTTTTTGCGGACAGCTCTTCTGCATCTTGTTTCGAAGAACAAGCAGGGGGAATATTATCTGACGGATATCGTGGAAATAGCGGTTCGCGAGGGAAGACAAGTGGGAACGGTTCTGGTTGACGATCCCCGAGAAATTCAAGGGGTGAACTCTTTGGAAGAGTTGGAAGAGGCGCAGGGAATTGTTGCGCAACAGATTGGTGAGGCAGCATGAGCAGTGAGCTGTCCGCTGTAGTGCAAAAGATCCTTGCCGAGAATTTGCAGAAAATGCACGGGCAGAAGCGCGGCGAGATGATGGCCTTGCTGGTCGAAGAAAGCATTGGTGGGAATGCGGGCCATTTAGTACACGGCGCCTGCTGAACCCCTCGAGTTGAGCCGCAGGCGAAACTCGACGGATGAAAGCAGGGATTAATCGCCGTGTGGAGTAAAGCAGCAGCAAAGGGCTGAAACTACGCCGATACACTATTCAGCTTAGCTTCCCCACACGTGACGCCACGAGTTGAGCGAAGCGAAACTCGTGGTAGTTCACAATTGTATCCCTGTGTTGCGGCTAATTTCTTCTTTGACGAGAAGACAGGAGAAATTGTCTATTTCGGGAATCTTCAGCACGTGCCAAGGCAGATACGAGAGAAGTATGCAGAAGGAACTTTCCGGCTCGCCATTGACTGGATGAAATCAGGGAAGCTTTCCATTGTTAATCTGTACTTGTGGAGAAGCTGTCCTGGAGAAGCTCGATACTCCTTGGAAGAAACGGTGCGGCTGTATAATGAGCAGTATGGTTTTTCTCTCTCTGAACCAATTTTAGAACAATAACCCCTCTTCGCTCAGTTACTCTCTTGTTTCAGCAGCGCCTCATACGCGCGTATGAATTCTTCCCGCTCTTCTGCAGTTAATCCCCGGACAACCGGCCCGGGCTGTTCAAAAAGCTCTTCGAGGAAAGGAAGCAGCTCCCGAGCTAGGTTCGGAGGAAAGAGCTTGGCTTTTTCGCGCAGTTCCTCTCTTTCTGCTTCAGTCATGTTTTTGGAGGGGCTTTCGTACTGCTCGAGCGGTACTTATTTAGCTAAAGTGTAGCCTCTAGCATACAGAATGTATTTTTTCCCTGTTTCTGCCACGTTGAAATCAAGCTCATCATCACTTCATAATTCCTCTTGCCAATATCACTGCGTAAGCATCCAATAATCTTCCGTATCACGACAAATGGACGGAGTGATCGCTCCGCTTCATTATTATCCAGAGGAACCTCTGGATAAATTACTCCCGTAAACCAGTCATCTCCCCCGTTCTTTATTTTTCCCGCAAGCTTTCTGAGATTCCTATGCACTTCGGCATAGGTAATCCACATGGAAAGCTCGGCTTTACACTTCTCAAACAGATCGTACCGCTTTTTCTCCTGTTTGTACATCCTTCCTTTCTTGGCTAGGGCATAAATATCACAAAACCACTGATACAACTCCGGATGCTTTACTTTACATTCAAATTCAATTTCCCGTTCGGCATGGGCAAAGCATCTTTGTAATCGCACGTGGTTCTCTTTTGAATACTTGGTATATGTTCTCCACCCATCACTCCCCAGTATCCCCTGAAAATCTTTACCCAACGTTTCTTCGACGATAGTACCGCCTCTTTCTTTGTTGAACTTGAACAAAGAAAGCAAAGAATTACAGAATACCCACACCCAATGGTTTACCCCATTAACGCTGTGGCTCGTCTCATCAGCGTTAACCACTTTCTGCTGTTTGATCTGCTCTTCCAATTGATGATAACTTGGCTCAAGTTTCTTACTTGCCCGCCGAGTAATCTCCAGGCTTGTTGCGGGGGTCATAGGAACGCCAAAGATAGTGTTCATGCAATCTACGACGAGATTATGGGGCAATCTCGCTTTAAACTTGAGGTAATTGACAAGACTTTGAATAGTCTTGTCATATATTCCTCGTTCAGGAATATCTTTATGCGCTGCTACTGTTATTTTATGGCAATCAAAGCAGCGCATCTCTTCTTGTAAGTATTTCTTGACAATTGTCCTCGGTTTAATCAGGCTCAAAACATGTTTCTCTTTCACATCTCCTGTTGGCTCGATATTATTGCTCCCGCAATGGGAGCATTCCTGTGCGGGCACAGGAATTATTTCTTCAGCAGGAGGAAGATGAATGGTATCTCCTCTATGCCCGACGGGAGCACCACGCTTTGCTCCCAGCTTTGCTTTTAGCCCAAGAGTGTCTGGCTTGAGGTGTTTGTTTGCGGAAGAAGGGGTGTTGGGGTTTTTGTATTTCTTGAGCTCCTGCTCAAGTTCTTTGATTTTCTTTTCTTTCTCTAAAATGATGTCAATTAATTCGTCTTTGCTCTGTTCAGAGAGTTTAATACGAGTATCCATAAAAAAGAGGATATTCTTTCTATTTTAAGGTTTTTCCGAGCACTACCGAAAGGTAACATAGATACTCAAGAATATAGCTCAGCTAAATAAGTACTTTTAGCATAAAACATTAATAGGTGATGTAAAAATGAGATTACAATTATCCGGAAAAAGTGAAATATTACCCGAACCGCATAGAGAATTTTATGGTCAACTCAGATTACAAATGCCTCTCTTAGTGAGCGGAAAAGATGAAAAAGGGAAGGTTGTTGACGTTCCCCGTGATCCCGCTTCATTTGCGTATGTTCTTGAGCGAAGAATGGAAGCTCCCAAGGACGTCAGGGAAGCATGGCAAAATAATTATTTCTTCACCGGAGATGGCTCTACCGCAGGAACAGAAGGCGATCATTTAATTGTTCTTGATGCTCAGCCTCTCCATGAACTTACCGCAGAAAGTGAGCTATATCAAGGCGCACTGGTTCTCCCTGCTGGAGCTTGGAATGAGCTGAAAGGGCAGAAAGAGAAGGTTTTCCATTTGACCGCAGAAGAAGTGCAGGAAGCGAATGATAAAGGATATGTTAAAAAAGATGGAGTTTGGACTCCTGCTAATAAGACAGTTGCTAGAGTATGGGATACGTTCAGCAGAGGGCAAGATCTTACTCTCTATGTTCAGTTAGTAAGCGAAAGTTCTCCCTATAGCGACAGCTTATTGAACGTGTATTTTAACCCAACGACAAAAGAAGGTAAATCAACAATGCGGTCTTGGGTTGCCGGTATTATCGACTACGATTCCGATGCAAGTGGCAGCAACTTCCTCCTCGACGGCGATTATGGGCGCCTGGTCGGGGTAGCGCCGGAGGCGCACGTCGCGCGCGAAAAAGCACTTGAGGCAAGGGTACAGTCGGCTCTTGAAACGGGAAAGGCGTTTGAGTTTAACGGCAGAGTGTATGCACCAGTAAGTGGCGTTTCACTCAAATAG
>JAUYQE010000021.1 GCA_030695605.1 Nanobdellota archaeon | reverse complement strand
GAGCCGGCTTTAAATGCTGATTCGCTGAAGGAGGAGTATTGGGGTTCTTGTATTTCTTGAGCTCACGCTCAAGTCTTTGAATCTCCTCCTGTTGTTTTTTAACAATTTTAATGAGTTCTTCCCGACCTAATTCTTCAATTTGATATTTCACAAAGGAAGGATAATCTCACCATTTTAAGGTTTTTCCGAGCACTACAAAAAGGTAACATGGATACTACACAATATAGATTAGCTAAACAAATACTAAGTTTTCTTTTCGGTGGCGGGGAGTTTTCCCACCACAAACCATAAAAAGTACCTCCTATTTTAAGCCCGTGCATGAAGCGCACACTCATTAAAGACCTGAAAAAGCAAGTGCATAAGGAAGTTCTGTTGCAAGGCTGGGTCGAGGAAATCCGCAATCTCAGCAAGATTAAATTCCTGATTCTGCGTGATAGAACAGGCAATATGCAGACCCTCGCTCTGGAGAAAGAGACCGAGCCAAAGAGCTTCATGGCTTTGAATGACCTAACGAAAGAATCGGTGGTAGAGATCGTTGGAACGCCCAAAGAAAGCAAAGAATCCCGCTGGGGGATGGAAGTGGTCATCAAGAAAATCATCTTGCTGTCCAAAGCAGCCACACCTTTACCCATCGACAATACGGACAAAAGCCAGACACATATCGACAAGCGGATTGATCACCGTTTTCTGGATACGAGAAATCTGAAAGTGCAAGCTATTTTCAAGATCCGCAGCAAGATTGCCAAAATCCTGACGGACTTTTTTGATAAGAACGGCTTTACGAATATCAACAGCCCCAAATTGACGACCATCGGCGTAGAGTCGGGAGCAGAATTGTTCATTGTCGATTATTTTGGCAAGCCCGCGTACTTAGCACAGTCCCCGCAGATCTACAAGCAGATGTTCGTCGCCGGCGGCTTCGAGCGGGTGTATGAATTTGGCCCTGTCTTCCGGGCGGAGCATTCCCACACCACACGCCATTTGACGGAATTCACCGGCATCGACTTTGAGATGGGCTTCATCAACGATTATACTGATGTGATGGACATGATTGAAAACATGTTTATAAATCTCCTGAAGCAGCTGCCGAAAGAAGCAGCCGCTGAGCTCCAGCTCCTGGGTGTGCAGCCAGTTCCGCCGAAAGCGATTCCGCGACTGACGATGAAAGAAGCCAAAGCGCTGGTGTTGGCAAAAACGGGAAAAACTTATCCGGAGCATGAAGACCTCGATGCGGAAGGCGAGCGGCTGCTCGGCGAGATTGTCAAAGAGAAATACGGATCAGAATTTGTGTTCGTAACCTTATTTCCCGAACAGAAAAGGCCGTTCTATCACATGAAGCCGGAGAACGACCATTCCGTCACCAAATCATTTGACCTGCTCTTTAACGGCGTGGAAATCTGCACCGGTGCGCAGCGGGAGCATCGCTACGAAATTCTCAAAAAACAGGCCAAAGCCAAGGGGCTGGACCTGGACAAGATGCCCGAGTATGCAGAGATTTTCCAGTATGGCATGCCGCCGCATGGCGGTGTGGGCTTCGGCTTGGACAGAATAACCCAGCGGCTGTTGAAGCTTGAAAATGTGCGCGAGGCCGTGCTTCTGCCCAGAGATACGGAACGGTTACGGCCGTAGGGCTTTTCTTTTCGTTAGCAGTACTCTTATGAGCATCTCTTTATAAACCTCAGAAAACTGAAAGCCTACTTCTTTTTTGCTTCTTCTTTCTTTTTCCAATCCAAGAACGTCTCTTTCTTCTTATTGATGAAATAGAGCACGGCAAAGAACGTGACGACCAAGATACTAAAGCCCACGCGGCTATTGGTATTAAAATACGTAATCGTAGACGAAAATGTGGCAATGACGCTGCCCACGAAGAGCCCCATCATCACGCTGTCCTGCAGTTTTGGCAGGAGGAGAGCGAGGAGCAATACGGCGAGATTAAAGCCGGCGATAAAGACATATTTCCAGGACTCGTAGTGGCGCTTTTCGCTGTTCCAGGCTGCTTCTTTCTGCCGGTTTTCCTGTTCGCAGGCAGAAATCTGCTCATCACGCGCCACTGTTTCTTCTTTCGTCAGGGTTTCTGGCGCTGCTACGGGACCTTTCCGCCAGCATTCCTCATACCCCCGGAAGTACGTATCGTCACCGCTGTATTTCGGCAGGAAGACGTTGGCTCCCAGAAAGACCATGGGGACGTACAGAAGAGCGATAATGGCGACGTATAAGAGTTTGGTCCAGTTCATGGGAAGAACAGAGAGCAGAAGCGCTTTTAAGCTTTATGGACATATGGCGTACTGAAGAGTTTGGCCACTAGCTCCGAAAGGAATTTCATCTCCCGAGCCGTACCTCTTCCATAATTTTTATAAGGGAGGTAATGAGTGTAGGAGAGGGTTAGGTATGAAAGATGTTGTTATCATTCCGGCATATAATGAAGAGAAAACTATCAGTGCGGTGATAATTGCAGCAAAAAAGCAAGTGCCGGAAGTTATTGTTGTTGATGATGGATCACATGATGCGACCGGTCCTGTTGCTCAGCGCTGTGGAGCCCGGGTCGTTCGGCACAGAGTGAATATGGGAAAAGGAAGTGCCCTGAAAACCGGCTGTGATCTGGCTACAACATTAGGGGCACAACGCCTGGTAGTTATTGATGCTGATGGGCAACATGATGCCAGACATATCCCCCAATTCCTCCGCAGTTTAGATGAAGGGTATGCGGTGGTCTTCGGTTGCCGCACTATTCCGGAAGCCATGCCTTTTGTCCTGCGATTTGGAAACCGGTTGATTAGCAACCTCTTCATGACGCTCTATCAAGTTCGCGTAGAAGACACTCAATGCGGCTATCGGGCTTTCACTGCTGATGCATATAAAAACATACGCTGGGAAGCTCGGGATTATTTCGTGGAAACTGAAATGCTTATCAACGCGGGTCGGAAAAAATTAAAGCATCGAACTATTCCCATTAAGACCATTTATGCTGATAAATATAAAGGGACGACCGTCTTTGACGGCGTCCTTATCGTCTTGAAGATGATTACGGCCAGATTATTACACGTAAAGTGAGGGAAGCATGAGCACAACTTTTTGGATTCAGTTCCTGGGAGTAGTTTTTGGGATGAGCATGATGTACTTTACTTTTGTAAAATACAAGAGAAAAGAAATTAATAAGATGGAATATTTCTTTTGGCTCAGTTGCTGGACACTCCTGACACTCGTTGCGGTTATTCCTTATGCTTTGGACCCCCTTATTGCCCCGCTCCATTTTTACCGGCGGCTGGATTTCTTTGTGGTGCTGGGATTTTTCGTACTGCTGCTGCTGGGATTTCATAGTTATACCTCTTTAAAGAGAGTGGAAAAGAAAGTGGAGCGCTTTGTCAGACAGGAGGCGCTCCGAGAGGCTGAACCAAGCAAGAGGGAATAACGAGAGGTGATCTCCCCGTCTTAAAGAAAGAGATACTTTGGTCATGAAAATTCTCTTCATCTGTGAAAATTATTACCCCCAGTATGGGGGAGCAGAAGTTTTGTTTAAGAACTTAGCGGAAGGGTATGTCCAAAGAGGGCAGCAGGTGACGGTACTGACGCATCGTTTGAAAGGAACCGCTAAAAAAGAGATCCTGAATGGTGTGGTCATTCGGAGAATAAATTCTTTTTTTTCTCGATATGCTTTTACTTTTTCTTCGATAATAACCGCAGTGCAATTAGCACGAAAGCATGATATTATTCAAACCACAACATTTAATGGAGCTCCTCCGGCATGGATAGCCGGGAAGCTAGCCGGAAAACCAGTGGTTCTTACGATACATGAAGTATGGCAAGGGAAGTGGAAAGAGATTACTGGATTTTCTTGGCTAAAAAGCAAGCTGCACGAACTGTTAGAACGGTTCATTTATCTCTTGCCTTATCATCGGTATATTTGTGTTTCGGAAGCCACGAAAAAGGATCTGCTTCGACTAAACATCAAACCGAATAAAGTCGAGCGCATTTACAACGGGCTCGATTATACGTTCTGGGACCCGAAGAAAGTTGAGAAGCGCCCCCTTGCCGAATTGCGAAAACAACTGGGTCTTGAAGGAAAGTTTGTCTCTTTTTCCTGGGGGCGCCCTGGCGAGTCCAAAGGATTTGAATACGTGATTCGTGCCGCTTCCGCAATTGCAAAAGAAATGCCTCATGCTGTTCTTTTACTGCTGTTCGGCGCAACGGAGAAATACAATAAAAAACATCAGCAGTTATTGGCATTGATTCAGGGCCATCCCAACATTAAAGTGATCCCTTCAGCCCCTTACGACCAGCTTCGGAACTATGTGGCGTTAGCCGATTGTGTCATTGTTCCTTCACTTTCTGAAGGCTTCGGTTATAGTGCTGTCGAAGCTAGTGCACTCGGTAAGCCCCTCCTAATCAGTGATGCGGGTGCGTTGCCCGAAGTTGTTTCCGGTAAATATCGTGTCTTTCAAAGAGGTAATTCGGATGATTTGGCAAAGAATTTTTTCGCCCTGGCACGGGGCAAGCATCATGCTATTCCTTTGAAGAGGTTCACGTGGGAAGACTGTATCAGCCAGTACTTGGAGCACTATCAGCAGCTTCTTTCTCGGGCTGAATAATTCTATCATAACCCTTATAAGCACTTTTTTTCTCGGTATCCCCATGCGAGTCCTTTTTGTTTCTGAGTACTTTCCCCCCAAAGTTCTGGGGGGGGGAGAAATTAACCTTGCTCAGCTGACGAAGGGTTTAGCGCAATCTGGCGTAG
The DNA here is from genome assembly GCA_030695605.1 of Nanobdellota archaeon. Classification (GTDB taxonomy): domain Archaea; phylum Nanobdellota; class Nanobdellia; order Woesearchaeales; family GW2011-AR9; genus JAUYQE01. The sequence continues at coordinate 3,328 of JAUYQE010000021.1, read as the reverse complement.
AAGTAGCAGTGCTCACGGGATATTTTTCTGGGCTAGCAAAAGAAGAGCTGGTGGGGCAAGTCAGAGTTTACCGGCGCTTGCGTACTGGTGCCACACCCCATTCGCTGTGGTCTAATGTTCAGCGATTAACTCTTTTTCCTGGTTCGGTAGCAAAAGAAGTCCGGCGGTTGTCTTTGGAATTTCAGCCGGACGTCATCCATTTTATCGGTACGAGCCTTATTGCTGCACCAAAACTCCGAGGCTTAAAGAAGCCCCTTTTCGCGACGATTGAAAGCTATCCAGCTCTCTGTCCGAAGGGTGATCGTTTTTATAAAGGGAGACAAGAATGTAAACAGGTCTGCAGTCTCGGGAAATTTTTTTCTTGCCAGCGCGCCTCGTCAGAAATCGGAAAAATGAAAAATGGGTGGTTCGTGAAGTACAATCCTTTTCTCTTACTGGTTATTTACCACTATTACCAGCGGCTCCGGCAAGCATTATCTTCCTGCCATCTTATTGCCATCAGCACATATGTGCAGAACGTTCTTTCTCAGCATGGCCATTACAGTACGGTTATTGGCAATGCTTTTGATGCCACGCTTTTCCAGAGAAAATTGAAGAAGAAAAAAGGAACGAAAGAGGGGCACAAGCCGATAGTTTTGTACCTGGGATCCCTCCTGCGATCGAAAGGCCCACAGGTCTTTCTTCAAGCGGCGAAAGGCTTAGATTGCCGTTGCGAATTGTACGGTGCGGGGCCTCTCCAAAAAGAGTTACAGCGCTATATCGATGAAAATAAGCTTGATGCAGTAATTTATCCCCCGGTCTCACCGGAAAAAATTCCCGAAGTGTATGCGACGGCAGATATAGTAGTTTATCCTTCGCTCTGGCCAGAGCCGTTTGGGAGGATTCCTTTGGAAGCGAGAATGGCAGGAGTTCCCGTTATTGCCTCTGCCATAGGTGGAATAACAGAAACCACAATGAGCGGTATTACTTTTGTAACTCCTGCAAATACTAAAGACCTTCGTGAAGCATTACAACGAGAGTTTAAAACTAAAGCAACAGTAAAAAATAGCTCTTTTCCTAATTCTCTAGGCAGAGAGGTTATTTCTGTTCTGTCAGACCTTTATAATACGAACAGAAATACATTACCTTTTTTAAATAGGAAGACCACTATTATAAATATTCATTAAGGATTCATTAAAAATGGAATAGATGGAAGAGCGGATGGATGGAACAATGACCAGCCTAAAAATCGGGGGGGGAAATCCAGAAGAAAAACTTATTTCAAAAGGTAGAAAACATCCCTCTTTAGTTTATGTTGGTCTCTGTGCGGATTTTATTCACCATGGGCATATTAATATTATTAAAGAAGCGAAGAGATTTGGGAAAGTCATGGTGGGGTTATTAACCGATGAAGCCATTAGTAGTTATAAGAGAGTGTCCGCATTAACTTTCAATCAAAGAAAAATGATTGTAGAAAATATTAAAGGGGTTGCCACCGTTGTCTCTCAAGAAACTCTGGATTATACCGTCAATTTGCGAAAGTATAAACCTTCCTATCTTGTTCATGGAGATGACTGGAAAACGGGGGTGCAGCAGAAAACAAGGGCAGGAGTAATTGAAGTTTTAAAAGAGTGGGGCGGTGAACTGGTGGAAATACCATATACTGCGGGGATTTCTTCGACGGAATTACAGAAGAATCTTAAAGAGAGAGGCTTTTTGTTGCCAGTACAAATAACAGAGAAAGTTGTATAATCCGGGAAGAAAGAGGGCTAATGGTTCAGCAGCAGGCATATTTTGGTTTGGGGGTGTTGCAAAAGATAAAAGAAGTTCTTGATAAAGAGAATCCGTCACGAATTTTTTTAGTATGTGGAAAATCTTCTTATCTCGCTTCTAGCGCTCAGAAAGAACTCACTCCTCTTTTAGAAAGATACGCTGTTATCCCCTTCAACGATTTCTCTCCTAATCCTAAAATTGAAGACATTAAGAAAGGGATTTTTTGTCACAATCAGGAGCCTGCGGATATCACCCTTGCGATTGGTGGAGGAAGCACGATTGATATGGCCAAAGCAATTACTCTTTTAGCTGAGCAGACTGGAGAGCCAGAGACATACATCTGCAAAAAAGACCAGTCCATCATTCCTAAATCAAGAAAAATTATTGCCGTTCCAACTACTGCTGGTGCTGGGAGTGAAGCAACACATTTTGCCGTAGTTTATGTAAACAAAACAAAGTATTCTCTTGCACACCCTTCCTTACTTCCAGACTATGCTCTTGTTGATCCTCAGTTAACTTTTTCTCTCTCTCCCTATGCCACCGCTTCAACGGGTATGGATGCACTTGCTCAGGCAATAGAATCGTATTGGTGTATCAATACGACCGAAGAATCAAAAAATTATGCTCGTGAGTCAATTACCCTTGTCTTGAAGTATCTTGCAAGTGCCGTCCATATGCCTACTCCTGATGCTCGCATAGCAATGGCCAAAGCAGCTCATCTCGCGGGGAAAGCAATTAATATCAGCAAAACAACCCTCTGCCATGCCATTTCCTATTCTCTTACTTCTTATTTTGGGATTCCCCATGGGCATGCGGTTGCCCTTTCTCTTGGTGAGACATTTACGTATAATGCTGCACTGTCTGAATCCGAATGCGCCGATTCTCGAGGCATTGATTATGTTAGGAGTACTTTAGAAGAACTCTGCGATCTTTTTCAAATGCATGACCCTAAAGAAGTAAAAGAATCTCTTGCTGTGCTGATGAGGACTATCGGCCTTGAAGAGCGATTACATTATCTGGGTATTACTAGGGGTGATCTGCCTTTGATAATGAGTAAAGTGGATCTCGAACGTGGACAAAATAATCCTAGAAAAGTAAGTTCTGATAGTCTCCTAGAGCTTCTGAAAAATATCTTTTAAAAAGATGTTTTTCTACTAGCACATCTGACTGGAGCACCTAAACCGGATACTTTAAATAAAAGTGTAGCTTAATGCAGTGTAAAACTAAGAGGCATAATTCACTTATGAAAGTAATGCTGGTATATCCTAATGATCGCATGGATAGCTTGATATCTGTTGGGGTCTCTCTGCTTTCTTCGCACCTTAAAGCTGCTGGGCATGAAGTTAAGTTATACGATACTACTTTTTATGATACTGGAAAAAGGACTGGCGATTTTTATAGAGAAGAGTTAGGGCAAGTAATCCCCGTAGACCTCTCTCGACAGGGTGTAGAAAGAAAAAAAATAACTTTAAACGAATTGCAGGCAGATTTTAGAAAAGCAGTGTTGGACTATAATCCTGGCTTGGTCGGCTTTTCAACGCTTGAAATAACGTATGATCAAGGGTTAGAACTGGTA
>JAUYQE010000019.1 GCA_030695605.1 Nanobdellota archaeon | reverse complement strand
TAAAGAGGGGAGAATACATAATTACTTACCAAAAGAATATAGAAGGGAAGTGATTCTGTGAGAAATAAAATTTTGGAAAGAAAAATATCTTTATCGTAATACGTCCTCAATGGGCTTCTTCCCTTTGAGCTGCTTGGCCTGAACAGCTTGTGCGGCTTTCATCAGGTCCACACCGAGATTCTTCAGCTCTTTCACGTGCATCTGCATGAGCTGCTCGACAATCTGCAGAATCCGCAGCAATTCTTCCCGCTCTTTGGAAAGGGTTGCTAAAGAGCCTTTATGGAAGCCCACCCGCTCTTCTTTGGAGGTGGTGGGTTGTTGCGGCGCTGCTTCGGTTTTAGCCATGAGTGAAGAAAAGAGAAGCGGCTTTTATTAAGGTTTTGGTTCGTTTTCAAGAAAAGTTTAAAATGCTTGAGAACTATTCTTTACCCCATGGCTTTTTTCGATAAATTCAAGTTCTGGAAAAAAGAAGATGAATTTGACAAGATGGCGGAGAAAGAATTACGGGTAGAAAGCACGTTTGCCCGCGACGACTTAGGGTTGCATGAAAAGTCACCTTTTGGAGAAGAGCCTTCAGCGTTCGGCACTCCGGAAATGGCTGTGCCCCCTTCTTTAGCACCTGCTCCTCGTGCTGCCGGCTCGGGAGAGCACGACCGAGAGCTGGAGCTCATCAACAGCAAGCTGGATACCATTAAAGCGCTCATTTCTGCACTTGACCAGCGGTTGGCGAGTCTGGAGCGTTCCGTCAGCAAGGAAGAGAAGCCAAAATTATGGTGAAGGCCGTGGCAAAGAAATTTTTAGGGCTTTTCTGGGGCGTTGTGGTTTTCGTTCTTTTTCTTGACCAACTGACGAAGTGGCTTATCGCAGCTTTCCATCCGGAATGGCAATGGGGGGCTTTGCATGTTCATCTGGTAACGAATACCGGCGCAGGATTTGGCATCCTGCCAGGCTGGACGCTCATCCTCACCATCATTTCTTTCCTAGTGGCGCTGGCCGTCCTGTTCTTCTATCCAAAAATCGAGAAAGAGAAAATGCCGCAGATCCTCTTCGCCATCTTTCTGGGCGGCGTTCTGGGTAACGGCCTGGATCGCTTGTTTCTGGGCTTCGTCCGGGACTTTATCGACTTCAGCTTCTGGCCGGCGTTCAATGTCGCGGATGCGGCTTTGACGGTGGCGGTGGTTGGGCTGGTGTGGTGGTATGAGAAGAAGTAAGGAGATGTGACGTTGATGTTTTTGAAAAATTGCTAAAATTGAACGAAAATTTTAAATATAAGTTAGTAACTATTTGTTACGAGTTAATAAATTTTAGCTGAAAATGCCCGAACTCCTGCAAGAACACCGGCTTGAACATAGCCCTACATTGAACACGGTGCTTATGGTAGAGGATACACTCAAAAACATGAATGAAAGTGTTATAACTGTTGCCGAACTCAAACGCAGGCTTCCCCGACAGATAAACCATAATACTCTTAAAGTAATTCTCGAATACCTCGAAGTAAGCAATAAAATCTTGGTGACGATGCGGGGCATAACATGGATTCACAATCCCAACCAAAACCTGAGGAAAGCAATTGCTGAAGGACTTGAATTATGAAGAGTGTTCGCGTTAAGTTATCTCCTGAAGCAGAAGAGGTCTACAAACATCTTAATGAGGAAGCTCCTACTTCCAAGACCGAGCGGATGATTCTCAAAGCAGTTAACCAAAAAGTCGAACTGATTAAGGCAAACCCCCATTACGGGGATCCCCTTGCTAAAAATCTTATCCCTGAAGAATACCTGCTGAAGTACGGAGCAACAAATCTTTTTCGTGTTGAACTTCCCGTTTTTTGGAGAATGTTATATTCATTAACTGACGGAGAGAGTGAGGTTGAAATTGTTGCTTTTATTCTTGACGTTATCGACCACAAAACGTACGATAAAAAGTTTGGTTATAGGGGGAAGTAAGGTCTCGCACTATCGGCAGCGTTCTTCATGACTTTAGCGACTGTCTATTTCTCGGCAGTGTTCGGGATTTTATCGACCTCAGCTTCTGGCCGGCATTTAATGTGGCGGATGCAGCATTGACGGTGGCGGTGGTGGGGCTGGTGTGGTGGTATGGGAAGAAGTAGAGAGAATTCTACTCCACACACCCGTGCGCCTTAAACCCTTTCTCCACCGCTTCTTCTTTGCGGGAAAACCACACGCGCCCATTCCGGGAAATCTTCCGCGCCCATTCACATTTCGGTGCATGGTAGACGGTTCCACGAGTGCTGGCAACGTACTTCCCTGGGGTGTGTTTTACCTCAATTTTCGTTTCTTTTTCCGGTGGAGGGGTTTTAGTCGTTTCGCCTTTCCCATCGGCCTTTCCCGCGTCTTTAGGCGACTGTCCTGAAAAAACAGGCTGCTCCGCACTTTTCGGAATGCTCACCACGCTCAGCAAGAAGCCCAGCGCAGCCAGCAGGAGCAGCGTCATATAAAGCGAGCCAAAAAAGTACCAGATCGCCACCACATTGCCCATCGAGAGAACAAAGAAAAATAAGAAGACCCGCTCGCCCCACGCTCGGCCATACCCGACACAGCCGAGGAGCATCAGCAGCGAAAGCGCCACCAATCCTGCCAGCTCATACGAAAAGGCTCGTTCGCCCGTCAGCAATAAGAAGCGGGCAAATCCCGCCAAGAGTGCTAAAAAGAGAACGCCATATACAACCAGTTTTCCACGGCTTGCGGTCATGCTGAAAAAGTAGGAAGAAAATTGTATTTAAGTATTTCTATTCTGGAGTGGTTATCGGGTTTGTTTCTCTGTGGCGTTTAGCAGCCCCAAAACTTTTCTGGACACCATTTTTACTCCCTTTTTCTGGGAAAGGAGTTTAATTCCTCAGTTATGTTTAATTTTTTCCTCGCTAGAATGTATTCTACACCTATGCTAATTTGGAGGTGCGCATGTTTGACTGATGGGTTGTTGCTTTTTATACAATAATCAGTCCAGTGCATCAGTCAATTCTACACACTGCCGCTAATTTTAACAACTTTAACCCATTGGCATCATTAAAAACTGAACTCGTTGAACTTCATCTAGGACTGTAAACTAAATCAGCTGGACATGGAATCAACATCTCCATTATTTCTAATTCATCAGGAATTTTTGTATGTGGGTTGTTTTTAGGACTATAAGAAAATAATTCTCCGGTTCTAGTATCAAGAGCAACACTTCTTCCTTCCTCGACATATCCCGTATCCTCTTCAACAATTTCCATATTAAACATTGTTCCGTGTCGAACTCTTGTTTTTAATTCTTGGATTAATTTGTCTTCTCTTTCCCAACCACCAACTAATCTAACTTCAAATCTTGTTGGTCCATCATGTGATAATCCTATCCTATAAAGTGTAGCTAATAAATTTGGAAATGAATTGTTGACTTCTGTTGAAGCACTATAATGAGTCAAAAATCCTACTTTCTCAGACGGTTCATATCCAACTAATGAAACACATGGCCCTAAACCAAACGTAGCTAAAACTGGCTTCGCATCTGTTGCTCTTGTAACTGCTTGTTGGTTCATACTAACATCTACAACATCGTCCATATTTCCTGAAAATTCTGGTCGTTGCACGCCATTCTTTTCAGTAACTAATGAATCTAAAGAAAAATATTTTAACACATCCCTAAACCTATCTGGATCAAACTTAAAGTCCTCTCCTCTTTTGATTCCACTTAAATCATAACCATCAAATAGTTTTGAGTGATCCATAAACCACAAATACACGAACTACTATTTAAAGCTTTCTACAAAATTGTAACTAATAAGTGGTTACTAAAATGGTGCCAATGGGTTTGCGGTAGCGAGGAAAAAACTCTGCGCTACTCGTACTTATTTAGCTAAAGTGTAGCCTCTAGCATACAGAATGTATTTTTTCCCTGTTTCTGCCACGTTGAAATCAAGCTCATCATCACTTCATAATTCCTCTTGCCAATATC
>JAUYQE010000010.1 GCA_030695605.1 Nanobdellota archaeon | reverse complement strand
TGACGTTTTTGCCAGAGCACAGACGGAAGAGCCGAGCTGCTGCAGCAAAGCTTCCTCCCGCGGATAGGTTGCTTCCAACGTGCCGTCAAGAATGACGACATCCGCATCGGCTGCAACTTTTTGTGCCAACATCAGCTCAGCAAAGCGCCGGGCCAGGGAGCTTACCCCAGTGATTGCGGCACGCTCTTTTCCCACCGCTAGCAACGGGTTTCGGGAAGAAATAAAAAGCTGCTCAGAAGTGAGCAAAGGCGATGCGTCAAGCGGAAATATTTTGCTCTCATACCAGATCTCGTTCTCGTGAAAGATGCTTCTTGTGAAAAGATAAAATTCTGAGAGGAGCGGCCGCTTTTTCTCTTGCCCAGCAAAAACAACCGTAGCTACACGCAAAAAAGACAAGCAGAAGTTCCCCGCAGAAAGGATCTCCGCCTGGCCGCCATCGACAAAAGCAATAGTTTTTTGTGAAGCGGGTGGAGCAAGAAGAGTAAACTGCTCTGGCCGGAGCGGGAATTGTTTACCGTCGAAGAGAAGAGCATCATCGGCAGAAGCTGACCGTAAAGACTCTTTTATTTCACGAGCAATAGTTTGGAGCACAACGGGAAACAGAAAAGAGAATGTTAATAAGTGTTATGAAAGCTATTCTTCGTGACCTTGGTTTGTGTACGTGACGTCAGTTATGGGCATGAATCCAAAGAACCCGGTCGGCATGCCCCACGTTCCCATGATCGTTACATCAAACGGATACCAGTGGTTTACCCGGATACCGCTGGCCTGGAAAGGAGCGGTGCCGGCATAGACCACTCGGCCGACGGCATTCCGCATAACCATATTCGCAAAATTCTCTGCGCCGGCTTCGCCATACCCAGTACTACAAGATTCCAGGAAAATGACTGCGTCGGAGTTGAGGCGAGTGAGATACGGAAACAGCTCCTCTTCGTCAGAAAGATCAAGCGTATATGTTTCGCTCCGGTTGCATTCAAAGAGGCGGCAATCCTCTTCGCCAAGAGAAATGGAGCGCTGTGTTCCATGGCCCAAGAAAATGAGCAAGTCGGTTTCTAATGCATAGTGGTCCAGAATGGCATATACTTCCTGTTCCTGGGCGGCAACAAAAGGCTGCAGGTCATAGTGCTCCTGAAGGCCGCGCACGAACCAGCCGAGATGTATGCTGCTAAATGCCCCATTGTGGTCGCTTGCTGGAAAAATTGCCAGCGCGTTTGGCTTTGCAGTATCCACAAGATCCAGCCCACAGTCTTGAAAGAGCGTGCGGTACCTTTCATCAAAGCCGCGGACAGCAAGTTCGAGAGCAGCAGAAAGTGGAGTGAAAAGCAAGGGCTCAGGATCATCTGCGGCCCAGAAAACGGGAGGATGCTCCCCATCAGAAAATTCTTGGCAATCCGTAGCAGCAAAAGCAGCAATAGTCGCCGGAAAATACAGTAAAGCAGCTAAACTTCCCCGTTGCATGCTTTCTGTTAACATCGCCCAATGGAGAGTAAGATGCTGAGAGATATAAACGTTACGATGGAGAGTTCAGAAATTCTCCGGAAAAACAGCCCCTGCCGAGATTTGAACTCGGGACCTCGTCCTTTCTGTTTTGCATACCAAGGACGCGCGCTCTTGCGCTTCGCGTACGCCGTTGCGCATACGCCAAGTACCACTGCGCTACAGGGGCATGAGCAGCAAGAGAAAGAAGTTTTTATTTAAAGGTTGTTGTGCTCAATTAAAAAGAAAGAAAGACAAAAAAAATGCCGGGGAAGGGATTTGAACCCCCGAACCCACTAAGGGACAGGATATCTTCCAATCATCCTGATTGGTGCCCCCATCATGGAGCTGACCTTAAGTTTCGCAGAGTTGCTTCACTCACCTGCGCATTTGGCCAGGCTTTGCTACCCCGGCAGATAGCCTCGCGCAGAGAGCTCGGAACGGAAGGTTTTATATAAAATCTTTCCTTTTTCTTAGCCCATGCACCCCTATAAGCAAGGACTCACGGCGACGATCACCGCCATCAAGAAACACCGCGGGCTGTTTAGCGTCCTGCTCGTGCTGCAAATCCTGTTTTTCTTTATCTTGGCATTTAATGGCCTGCGGTATCAGGTAAAAATTCTCAGCTATGCGCAAGAGATTTCCACGCTCGTTGCGGAAGCTGATCTTGATCCCGAACAGCTGCAAGCCGGCATTCCTCCGTTAGAAGATGCGCTGCCGCTGTATGCTGCATACAACGCTATGCAGGAGACGCTGCTGGCGTTGCTATGGACTTCTCTGATGATTTTCTTAGGCTTCACGAGTGTGCTCTGGGTGGGTGCACAGCAGTTAATTAACCCGCTGTCGGCAATAAAAAAGAATCTGTTGCTTTTAGGATCCCGCTGGCTGAAGTACGTGCTTCTCACTACACTTTTCCTGGGCCTGTTCTTGGGCAGCCAGTTCTTCCTCTTCAAAGAAAGCCTTTTGCCAAATGCGGCTCTTCCGAAAGTGCTGTTTGTCCTGCCGATGGCTTTCTATTATTTCTTTCTGGTTTCTCTGGCTTTCATCCATCTGCCCTGGAAAGAGCTGCTAAGAAAAGCAGGAAAAGTTGGACTACAAAAAGCAGCAAGTACCTCCCCGGCTTTCTTGCTGCTTCTATTCTTCATCGCCAGCAGCAGCTATGGCACGTTCAGACTCATCGAGGCCGGAAAAGCGCCGCTCTTCATCATCTTCAGCGGCCTGCTGGTTCTGGCTTTGCTGCTGCTCACGAAAATATGGTGGATAGCGACGCTGCAGATCATTGCGCACGACGAAGCACGGCAAGAACACTCCCCATGAAAACGGTTATCATCGACACCAATGCGCTGCTGGCCATCGCTCTTTTTCGCATTGATCTCTTTTCCGAGATTGAACGGGTCTGTGATTTTCCATACCGGCTGGCTGTTCTTCAGGGAACGATACGGGAGCTGGAAAGCCTCGCGACAACAGAGAAAGGAAAATTCACGCCAGCAGCACGCTTGGCCATAGCTTTGCTAAAAGCCAAAACAATTACCGTGCTGAAGAGTACGGGAAAAGTGGATGATGCGCTGGTTGTCGAGTCCAGAAAAGGCGCTCTCGTCCTGACGCAGGATAAAGACTTAAAAAGACGGCTGCAAAAGCCGTATTTGACCATCCGCCAGAAAAAGTATGTGACACTGGTGCACGTATGAAACAACTGACCCTATCGCCCGAGGACTTCCCCGAGGATGCACGCCTTCCTCTTTTCCGGGAAAAATATCCCCGCCTCTTTGCGGCAAAGGAGCTGAGGGGAATCGAAGGTCCGTACCTCTGCCTGTTCGGAGACATACTCTACGACCGAGAACAGGGAGGAGGGATTTATCTTCTTGGAGAAGCGGGCGTGGGAAAAACGACGACTGCTGAATATCTTGCTGCCCATCACTCTCGCTTTTTGGTTGCTGCAGAAGACCGCACGCTTTTCGACTACAACAGTTGCTGCCTCTTTACTGATTTTGAAGGCATTGGGCCATTACCGGTGCTGGCACCGTACCCGCTGCTCGGCAGTATCCATCTGATCAGGGCAGGAAACACCGCAATTCTCTACAGCGGCTTGGCCGAAAGTTATGAGTTCCTAACGCAAGAGCTGGGGAAGCAGCCAGAGCTTGTAGAACGGGTGGAAGGAGACGTGGAAAAGACGGTTGAGAAAGTGCGAGAAACACTCTGCCGCCAACCGTGAAGCAGCTCAATTATTTGACGACCACGGTAAATTTCAGCTTGTTGCCATATGGCTGCCCGCCAACAGAAACTTTGACGTCATAGATGTACGTGCCTTTTGGCGCATCGTTGGGAATATCGACAAGAATACCTTCGGTACGATGCTCATTTTCTGCAATGCGCAGTTCAGCCGTATTGTAGAGCAGCCAGTTTTCGGAAGCGGTTCGCAAAGCCTCATTGGGAACGTCAGGATCATCATAGGCCACCGCTTCATTCTCATCGAGCGCTTTGGAAAGCAGTACTGTAAGAGTAAACGTTTCTCCCCTGCTTCCCGTATTCAGAATGCCTAAGCCGAAAACGTGCGATTCGCCAGGCAGGATAGTAGCCGTATGCCGCGGGAGCGCGACTTGCTTGCCCTGATCGACAAGTAATCGTTCCAGTTCCTGCTGCGTTCTCGTATCGAGCTCCGCTTTCAGTTCGCTAGCACCACCCAGCAGCTGATAGAGAAAAGTTATGCCCGCACCAAGAATAACCAAGCCCAGGATAATGATGACCAGCAGTTCTACGGACAAGCCAATAGCCCCTTTTCTGCTCATGCCCCAAAGAAGAACCAAAAGATATTTAAAGTGATGTCACTATTTTTAAGTAACTATGAAACTTCGATATGTTCCTGCAGTACTGGCCGCTGCTTTTTCCGCAGCCTTAGCCTGTGGCAATCTGGATGAGCCTTGCTCTGATGCTTCTCCGAAAAGCCCGGCCTGCTCTTTGGAGCAGCGTTGCCGCAGTGATGGGGACTGCCCGGGCAATGAGCTTTGCGAAAGCAGTATCTGCAGAGATTCTTCGTATGGCGAAAGTGGTGCTCCTGAAGAAGAGTTTGTGCGGATTGATGATGCCACGCTTCGCTTAGGCAGTGCGTCAGCAGATGGATCAGTTTCATTTCCGGCTGTTACGATTCGGCTTCAGGATATTAATGGCAACCCCTTGTATAACGCGGGAGCTGCAGACGTTCTCTCCTGGGAAGACTACCAAGATCATCGCTGCTTTGTCATCTGGCATCCCGATTATGCGCCAAGCGCCATCTGCCCCCGTATTGGAGCCTCGTACAAAAATGCTTCCGGAGCAGGGAATGAAGTCCGCATTTCTTTAACCCCGGCACCTTTGCAAGTACTTTCGTACGATTCCGATGATGATCCCGATGCCCGGCTGCGTTCCGAGGAATCCGCAGCAGCTTTCCATCTGTGGGGCACGCGCAACGGCCGCTATCTGGGCTGCCGGGAAATGGACCAACTGATGGTTATGATGAAAAGCGGGGGATTTATTATAAAGTTCGCTGACCGAATTTTCAGCGGTGGCGTTGCTGAAAGAGCTATTAATCAAGTCCTGGCCATGACAGAGTCTTGGGCAACAGAACATCTGGATGGCCGCTATTATGTGGCAGATATGTATGCTTTCATTCCGAGCGAGCACGGCATGTACGGCTCAACGGGAACCATCTGGACGCCGGAAATCAGGCGAAGAAGAGAAGGCGAACGGTGTGATTCAGCCTCAACACAGCCCGGTGATCCGCAAGAAGAGGCCGGAGAATCCTGCGATGCGCTGCCGTCGTGCATCGGCTTTAACAGCCAAGATACGTGTGCTGATCCTTGCATCTGGACGGGCAGTGAAATCGGCACCATGGCTCGATGCGTGCTTCCCTGCACGACAAATGCCGACTGTGGGTCGTATGGCCCGTGGCTGCTGCGCTGCCAGTCACTCTCGCGATTTGATGGGATGGAAGGCAACGGCTGCTTCCTTTCCGCGTGTACTTCTTCTGCTGCATGTGCGCCGGGAGAAGAATGCATTGCCATCGACGATTACCCGCATCAGGAAACGGCTTCCGGAGCGGAGCCGGCGGCCATGATGAATACATATGATATTTGTTATCCGGTAGAGTGCTTGGAAGAATGAGGGAGCAGTCCTGATTTTCTGTGAGTAAACTCGCTGGCTTTGGAGGAGTAAGTGCTTCTATAAAACTCTCGAGCTAGCACTCGTCATTCAGTCATCAAGAGAGGGATTCGTTGGAATAATCTTTATAAATGACAGCCCACCTAAGCAATTGATGAACCTTGAAAATGCCCGTAAAGCCTTGCAGAAGCTCATAGAACTTTATAATCGCCATAAAGAAGACAAAGCTTTTACGGGAAATGAAAAACAAGCTTGCCAGAGTCTAATAGTTCCTTTAGTGAGGGCCGTTCTCCATTGGGACATAGAAGATCCTGCTGAATTTAAGACAGAAGTCCAGCAAACTGGGAAGAGAATTGATTACGTTGTTTCTAATCAGGGAATCTCTCAATTTGTTATAGAGGCAAAGGCGCCCAGCAAGGATATTTTTGATAACGAAGAGTATTATAAACAAGCTTTGGCGTATGGATATGGAAAACAGAAAGATTTTGCTATTTTAACTAATTTTAGGCAAGTCGTTATTTTAGCTTGTCAAATTCAATGGAGAAATCCACGAGAAGCGGAATTAGCTCGGTTTGATCTCCTTACAGCTACTGATGACGAATTAAAGCTTCTGCTTGCTTTTGAGAAAGGATATTGGGTTAAAAGCGGAAGAGATAACCTCCTTTATCTGAAAGTTGCAAAACACAAGCCTGCCATTCCTGTCGATGAACGTCTTCTTGATG
>JAUYQE010000006.1 GCA_030695605.1 Nanobdellota archaeon | reverse complement strand
CAGGAACTGCAATTTCTGGTGGGGGGAAAGATTGCCCAGATCTATCAGCCGGAGAAGAAAGAGATCCTGCTACAAATCCATGTGCCCCAGCGGGGAAAGCAGCTTCTGAAGATTATGGCCGGAAAAGGATTGTTCCTTACCGAGCAGAAAGAAATTCCTCTACAACCTTTCAGTTTCTGCCTGCAGCTGCGGAAGCATCTGGATAATGCGGCGCTCAAAGAACTGCAGCAGCAGGATGCGGAACGCATCATCATCTTCACCCTCGAAAAAAAACAGCGCTATTTTCTGATTATTGAACTGTTCGCCAAAGGAAATGTTATTTTGGCCGATGAGAATAGGATGATACTCGGCGTTCTGGAGCAGCAGCGCTGGAAAGACCGCACCATTAAAGTAAACGAAAAATACGTCTTCCCCACACCAGGAATCAATTGGAAAATGCTGACGGAAAAACAGCTAAAAGAGCTCTTGCAGAAGAGCGAGAAAAAGAATCTGGCCATGGCTTTGGCAACAGACCTGGGGTGGGGTGGCCTGTATGCTGAGGAGCTGTGCAGAAGGGCAGAGATAGAAAAAGAAAAAGTGCCGAAAAGCATATCAGAAAAAGAGGTAAAAAAGCTCTTCGATTCTTTGCAGGAAATCCTGCGGGAACTGCAACATCCCCAAGGCTACCAGTATGAGCAAGAGATAACGCCTTTCCCTCTTCTGGGAAAAACGCCGCTCAAAGAAACCGCGACCTATGGCGAGCTGCTCTCCCTGCAGGAAGTGCACAAAAAGCCCTCACCGTATGAGCAGAAAATTGCGACGCTGCAAAAGATGATTGCCCTGCAGGAAGCAACTATTGCCGGGCTGCAGGAAAAGATAATAACGGAAACGAAAAAGGGAGAGCGGCTCTATGAAGAATATGCCCCCGTGCAGGAGCTCCTGCAGAAAGCAAGACAGATCCGGCAGGAAAAAGGCTGGGAAGCAGTCAAAGAAGGGCTCCAAAAAGAGAAGCACGTAATATCCGTAAACCTGCAAACGAAAAAAATGGTCATTGACATCTAACCCCATGGCAGGCCCGACAGAAGAAACAGCATTAATTCCGCCGGAGGGCGGGGCAGAACCGGAAGAGCTCGAAAAAATGCTGCGGGGCCTGAGCAATGAAGATCTGTTCTATGAGTTGGGAAGAGTGCGCAAACTCTACAGCGGGCTTATCACCCGATTACGCTATGTGCTGGGGCATACCTGTTTTGGGGACATACCGTCGGGGCAATTGCTGGAGCATAGCGATGCCGCGGAAAAAAAAGAGCGCCAATTATTTTGTTATTACGGGGCGCTGCTGAAAGAAACCGGGAAGCGCTTGCTCGGCACAGAAAGAGAAAGCGACATCACTGCAATCCTTGACGCCGTGCAGGAAGAAGTTTGCTATTAGCTGAAAATTGAAAAGAGAAAAAGAGATGATCCGCAACTCATTAGTCTTTCTGGAAAGTCTTCGCGCCAGAAAAGAGAAATCGCTCTGGAAGCAAGGCATCCATGACTGGCAGGATTTTCTTCAGGCGAAGAGCGTGCGGGGAATTGCTCCCGAAAAGAAGAGCTACTTTGACCGGAGGCTGCACGAGGCACAAACAGCGCTGCTCGAAGAAAACTCTGCCTATTTTCTCGGAAAGCTTCCGGCAAAAGAGATGTGGCGGCTCTACGACACGTTCCGGGATGCCTGCGGCTTTCTGGACATCGAAACGGATGGTTATGGGCGGATTGTCATCGTCGGCCTTTCTGATTATTTTACGACCAAGACTTTTGTCCGCGGCGTTAATCTCGAGAAAGAGCTGCTGGAGAAAGAGCTGCAGCGCTACAAGCTCCTCGTCACGTTTAACGGTGCGGCATTTGACCTCCGGAAGCTGAAGCGGCAATATTCGGTAGAACTGAAAGTGCCGCATATTGACTTGAAGCCGCTGTGCAGCAAGCTGGGCTGGAAAGGCGGGCTGAAAGAAGTCGAGAAAATGCTCAACCTGCGGCGGCCGGAGCATTTATACGTTCATCCCGTCGAGCTCTGGGAGCAGTTTTTGGCGTCGGGCGATAAAGAAGTGCTGGAGCGGCTTATCGCTTATAATGCAGAGGATGTGGAGAATTTGAAAGCCGTCCTGGAGCGGGCGGCAAAAGAACTCTGGAATAAAATATATAAAGAACGGTTCGTACCTTCTTCGTATGCCCGAAAAAGCGAAAGTCACCCCCTGGGAAGTCCGGGGAAAAGTGGATTATGAGAAGCTGCTGAACGAGTTTGGCTTGCAGCCGCTGCGATTCTTGCCCAAAGCTTTCCAAAAGCACGTGCTTTTCCGGAGAGGCATCGTCTTTGCCCACCGGGATTTTAAGCAGATAGCCGAAGCCGTCGAACAGAAAAAGCCCTTCGTCATGATGACGGGGCTCATGCCTTCGGGAAAGTTCCACTTTGGCCATAAGATGGTGGCGGAGCAGATGGTTTTCTACCAGCAGCTGGGTGCAAAAGTGTATGTTACCGTTGCAGACATCGAAGCATATAATTCCCGGAACCCCGACTTGAAAGGATTACGGGATGTGGCTCTTACGGAATATCTAACCAACTATGTGGCGCTGGGCTTGGATCTCAAAAAATGCGATTTTTATTTCCAGTCAGCTCGCTCTGCAGATGGAAAGAAAGCCAATGCCTACTATCGGCTGGCTAACCTGCTGGCACGGCACGTGACATTCAACGAATTCCAGGCGGTGTACGGAGAAATTACTCCGGGAAAAATGGTTTCGTCATTGCTGCAGGCTTCGGATATGCTCCATCCGCAGCTGCCGGAGTTTGATAGCCCGCTGCCCGTCGTCGTTCCCGTGGGCATCGACCAAGACCCCCACGTGCGCTTAGCGCGGGACATGGCGCAGCGCATCAAAGAATGGAAATTTCTGCCCTTAAGCTCGACGTATCATCGCTTCATGCCTGGATTGAAAGGGGACAAGATGTCTTCTTCGGATCCCACATCATATATCGCTTTGACTGACACGCCGGAAGAAGCTGCCCGGAAAGTGCAAAAATATGCCTTCTCCGGCGGACAAGCGACAATTGAAGAGCACCGCAAGAAAGGCGGCAATCCGGACATCGACGTGGCGTTCCAGATGCTGCGCTACGGCTTGGAGCCGGATGATCAGAAGCTGGCAAAAATTGAGAAAGACTATCGCGCGGGAAAGTTGCTCACCGGCGAGCTGAAGCAGATTGCTATTGAAAAACTGACGGCTTTCCTGAAAGAGCACCAGAAGAGACGGAAGAGTGCAGAGAAAATGGTACAAACATTTTTTAAGAAAGAAGGATAATTTTTCCTAAAACTGTAAAAACCTTTAAAAATCTTCTTATCTTTCTGCTTAGTAAAGAGGTGATAGTCATGGCCAAGCGTCGGCAAAGAAAGAGTGCAGTACCAAAAAATAGAAAATGGCACGCCGTGCCCCTGAAAAGCAGCTTCATGGTCTTAGCGATTCTGGGATTTTTGATTTCTGCGTATTTGGTGTATCCACAGAGCGCCAGTTATGGGCTCATTTTCATGGTTATCTTTGGAGCGATGCTTATTGCGTCGATTGTCAGCATGACCAAAGCGCCCATCATGAGGCCGTGAGGAAAGCATGGCACGGAATACGTTACAGTGGAAATTTCCGGCCAAAGAGATACAGTTCCTGCGCGTGGAAGTGCTCTTTGTTGCGTTCTTAACGGTGCTGATCTTTCTCGTAACTTTCTTCCAGCTTGGCGATGGGGCGCTGGCGATGCTCTATGCCGTGCTCTTTCTTATCATCTATGGGGTGCTTTCTGTCATTGTTCAGAAAATTAGCCGCGCCGAGGCGCATTATGCCGTGAAAGGGGGGCATTTGCATGTTATCAAGAAAACGCTCCGAAAAACTGTCACAGAAAAAATCCCCCTGCGGGACGTGCTGCACCATAAAGTTGACAAAGTATTTCTGGGCGGATATGTGCTCACCAAGAAAGGCCGGAAGCATTCCCTGTTCTTCAATACGCGGAAAGAGGCGGAAGGGTTTGAAAGGATGATACAAAAGCATCTCAAGCACGTACAGTAATCTCACGGATTATTTTTCTCTTTAAACGAGCTGTCAAATTTCTCCTTCGCCTTCTTCTCTTTCCAGAAGGTCTGATGCGAGGCTTTCTTCTCAAACAAAGCGATGGCCATCCTGGTCACATTGGCGCCGCTATTTATCCCGTGCTTGATCGCTAGTGCCTTGGCTTCCTGCAAAGAGGCATCCAGCAGGTGAAAATTATCCCGCTGGCACTTTTCTTCGGCCTCTTGCTCTTCTTCTTCGCTGAGCGTTATTTCCTCCCAAACCGGCGAAGAGCTACCCGGAACCTGCCGGGGAAAGGCTTTAGAGAACGCCATGAGCAGTTTTCGGAAGGAGGATTTTTATAGCTTAAGGAACTAAAGCTCTGCCATGACCTCTTGGAACCATGTGAATATCGTGCTGCGGCTGGCAGACATTGTCATCGAAGTGCTGGATGCGCGAGAGATTGCGGCCTCGCGGCAAAAAGCACTGGAAGAAAAAGTACGCCGATTAGGGAAGAAACTGCTCTATGTCATCGCCAAATGCGATCTGGTGCCAAAAGAAGCCGTGGAGCAGGCCGCCCACCAGCTCCAGCCGTCCGTGTTCATCTCCAGCACCGAAAAATGGGGAACGACCATTCTCAAAAAGAAAATTCTGGAACTCTCAAAAGGAGAAAAAGTGATCATCGGCGTAGTAGGCTATCCCAATGTGGGAAAATCGTCGCTGATTAATGCTTTGGCAGGGCGGCATGCGGCTCGCGTTTCTCCAGAGAGCGGCTTTACGAAAGGGATGCAAAGAATCCGCGTCAGCCCCAAAATACTGCTTCTGGACACGCCCGGTGTTTTCCCCCGGGAAGAGCGAGCCAAAGAAGGGCTGGAATCGTCCCGCTATGTGAAGCTCGGGGCAGTTGATTACGGAAAGCTGCGCGATCCGGAAACCGCTGCTTTGCAGCTGCTGAGCGAAGAGAAAGAACGCATCCAGAAGCATTACCAACTCCGAGAAGAAGAGCCGGAAGAGATTCTGGAAGCCTTGGCAAAGAAATTTAAAAAAGTGCGGAAAGGCGGCTTTCCGGACAGTGAAACCGCTGCTCGCCTACTCCTGAAAGAATGGCAGGCAGGAAAGATACGGTGAACACGAAGATACGATAAAAGCTAAAGAATTATTTTTCTTCTGCTGCCTCCAAATCTTTAAAAAGAAGATGCGTCTTTCTTCCTAAAAATTGGAGGTGTTTCCTATGGGTTTATGTGAAAAAAGTGTTCAGAAATATGGTGACGTACTGTACGTCTTATTCCGCGTTCTGGTCGGCTTGGGCTTTATGCTCCATGGCGGGCAAAAGCTCTTCGGCTGGTTCGGGGGCGTGAACGGCGGCGGGGCAGTTGCTTTGGTCAGCCTTTTTGGATTGGCGGGAGTGATTGAGTTTTTCGGAGGGCTGGCGGTATTGCTGGGCTTCTTCACGCGGCTGGGAGCGGGAATTGCGGCACTGGAAATGCTCGTGGCGTATATGTACATGCATCGGCCACAGGGCTGGATCCCCTTGCTGAATGGCGGAGAGGCCGCCTGGCTGTACTTTGCGGCGTTCTTGGTGCTGCTGGTCTATGGCAGCGGCAAATGGAGTTTGGAGAAAAAGCTGCTGAAGAAAGAAGTGTTCTAACGCTTTCTTTCAGCTTTTTTTCTTATTATTTTTTCTCGTATTTTTTTTTAAATAAACCTATAATCTTATCCGCCGTTTTCTCGCCAACCCCTTCAATCTCCAGCAGCTCTTGGCGAGAAGCATTCACTAGCGCCTTGATGCTGCCAAAAGTCTCCAGCAGTCTCCGCGCCGTCTGCACTCCCAAGCCCGGCAGGGAAGAAACGATAAATTCCTGCTGCTCTTGTTCGGTCCGCGGCTTGCGGGCATGGTAGGAAAAATCCCGGTCTTTGTCCTGCTCGCGCTTGGCCATGACCGCCAAGAGCTGCGCCGTATCCGGAGGATTTTTGGTGTACAGTACCGGAACGTGAAAGTCCAGCACAATCGATGCCAGCATGCCCCGAATGGCATTGGCATGCACTTTGCGCACGGAGTAGATATCTTCTTCCCCTTCAATGATGACTACGGCTTTATCAAAATTCTGCTTCAGCTCCCGGACTTGATCAAGCAGCCTTCCATCTATGATTGACGCCACAAAATCCGGCACTTTCTTGAGTTCCACGCCGACGGTGCCGGAGAGTACATAATCAGCAACCTGCAGCTGCGCGGTTTTTACGGAAAGCCCCAAACCGATAAGCTCTTTGACGACTTTGTTGTCTTTTTCACGATGATCCGCAAGCACGGTGACACTTTGTTTTTCCGAAATAAAAGAATCCAGGGTAATGTTCTTATTTGCCGTCTGCAGGAAAGCACTCTCTTTCTTGATCTGCTCTAACGTACGGTACATGCGCTTTTCGCGGTGATGGGCCGTCCAGCGATACGCTTCATCGCGCGTTCCCGAAGTAACGAGAAAATTCACTTCACCCCGCTCCAGCCTTCCCGTTCTGCCCCGGCGCTGGATGGTGCGGATGGCAGAGGGCACTGGCTCGTAAAAGATGACTTCATCGACTTTCGGGATATCGATGCCTTCTTCTCCGACGGACGTAGAGATCAGCACGTTGAAAGCGGCATCACGGAACTGTTCCAAAATCTCTTTCTGCTGTTTCTGGGAAAAGCCCTGGCCGTTTTTCTTCGCTTGCCCAAGAAACAGATGGGCGGAGATCTTCTGAGCCTCTAGCTTTTTCTGAATGAGGTCTGCAGAAGAGCGAAATTGCGTGAAGACGATAATTTTTGCCTGAGGCTGCTGCTGCAGTGTTTCCTGCACCATGCCCAAGAGCTTTTCCAGCTTGGGGTGCGGAATATTTTTTTCGATGAGATGCTCCGTCAACGCCACAGCGCCTTTGAAATGCTCGTCGATAACCAGATTTTTGACGGCTTTTACGGGGCTGGTGCGGGATTCCTGCCGGATTTTATCCAGATAGGAAAAAAGCTGGGGTAACCCCTGCGTCTCCAGCAGCTCCAAAGCATGCTCGACTTTCAGCGCTTCCGCAGCCAGGGAGATGGAACGGAGCAGCTCAAAAGAACGATCGCCGGAAGAGATTTGCTTTTGCATATCCCCTTGCAACAATAAGAGATCGCCTTTGCGTAGTTCGGCAGAAGAAGCAAAGCCCAGCTTCTGCATCTCTAGTAATTTTGATCTCTTGCACAGCAATAACAGCTGCTGCACTTTCCTGAACTCTTCGGGAAAATCGACGGGAATCCAGTTTTTCTTGATGGTCTGCACATACGGCTGCACATCCGGATCTTTTTCCGTACGGACTTCCACCCGTTCGATGTGCAACGTGGTGCAAATTTCCTTGATCTTTTCCAGCGTGCTGCCGGGAGAGGCAGTTAAAGCTAAAATGCGGGAATATTTTGCCCGCTTATCGTACTGCTCCGCCAGCCAGACATAGGCATAATCGCCCGTGGCATGATGCGCTTCGTCCAGAACCAGCAGGCTGACGTCTTCCAGAAGGATACGATTGTTGATGGTATCATTTTCAATAGTTTGCGGCGTGCTGATGATGATCTGGGCTGCTTTCCATTGCAGGGCACGCTTCTCTGGCGCTATGCTGCCGGTGAACACCACGATCTTTTCCGGGGGGATATCCAGATGTTTCTTGAACGTTTCCGCATGCTGCTCGCACAGCGGCTTGGTGGGCGCTAAAAAGAGAATTTTTGATGCAGGATAGAAATGGAGCCGTTGGGCGGTGAGCAGCAGTGCTATAGCAGTTTTTCCTAAGCCCGTGGGCAGCACAACTAACGTATTAAACTGGGCAGCGGTGCCGAGAATGGTCTGCTGATAGAGGCGGGGGGTGAAATCACGGAGCATGGAAGAGGACGGAAGGGGAGAGGTTTAAAAACGTTTATATCTTTAATACGCCAATTTGGAGTGGATGCCACGCTCTTCATCCATTAATTTTTGGAGCGCACTAAAAGCTCGAGAGACATCATCTTCCCGGAGTATGAACGTCATTTCCGTCAACGTGGAAACGATTTCGATGATATTGATGTTCTCCCAGTTGAGGGCTTTGGTTACCACATAAAAAAGCCCCACCTGCTCAACCGCTTCAAGGGGTATTTTTACCGTGAGAGAAGAAAGGCCATCGATGATTTTAACGATTTTCTCATCGGCAAACATTTTCTGAAACCGGGCTTTATACTTTTTATTGGAGATAATAGTAACCTCATAAATCCCGTGGGTTATGGTCAGAAAATCCCCCCGTGAAAAGTCTATGACCTCGTAGAGTTTTTTGAGAGGATGCAGAATGGTGGATGATTTTAAGACCGTCATTTCAAATAAACCAGATTTGATCGTCAGGTCGGATTCTTTAAACCGGATGTGCGCCTGTTTGATAAACCCTTTTTCTAATGTTTCAGAAAGCCTCCGGAGAGCCATCATGACCGCCGACGGTTTAACCGGCTTTTTCAGCTCTGATTCTATCTCAGGCTGCAGCGATTCGGCCAAAGCCGCATAATTGATCAAGCCACGGGCGAGGGCTTCTTCTAAGAAAGGAGTTCTCTCAACAATTTTCTCAACCAGGCGGGCTATAGTTACCATTTAACAATTAAATTATCTTTTGTTATTAAGATAACGTCATGTTATTATATATTTAAGCTTTTCGCATACCTAACAGGCAAAGCGGCCTTAAAACGCTGGAGACAATCAAAATGGGAACAAGCGAAAGGTCAATAGAATCAAATGAAAGAATGTCAATAGACGTAAGTGAAAACATTCGGGGAATGTGTGAGAGATACGAACAAAACCACCATAACCGGTGTTATGGAGAAAATGGAATCTCTGCAATTCGTAGGGAGATAGGGTTCCATCCCTCGCCGGATCAGAGACGTTCGTGCTGGGCACGTATAGACGAGTTACGGCGAGATAACACAGAAGAATTCGCAGACATAGCTAGAGCAGTCGTTGATGAGTTAGGAAGCGGGGACTTAACAATCCACCTTCCGGTTTGTAGATCTGTTGGTAGGGACCCGTACACCGCGCAATTATGGATAAGAAGACCAATGATCGATGGTGATTCGGGGGATCCCGTTTCCTGTATTTCCGGAACCTTCTACTTTAGAGAAGGGGGAACTTTTAGAAACGTCCAGGAATTTACTACTCGTAGTGCTTACTTAGAGCTAGAATCAATTACTGATGATGACGAATCAGTTGCTGAGCAAGAGCGGAGAGGATTGCTTGCATTACTTAATAGGCATGGCATCCTTGTAGGACAAGAAGAGTTAGTAACGGTATACACTTTTGGTGAGAGAGATATAAGGTTTTACGAACTACGCTCCCAATGAACATCTTACCAGTACTAATGCTAGCCGGGGCCCTCGTAACACTGGGGGACTTGGCACTAGCCGGTTGGGCACGAGCAGGACAAATCCTCTTTATGGTACTCGGCGTAGCCCTAAATGTTTTAGGAATACTCATCTATGCACAAACGTTGCACGGAGAGTCCGTCGGCATAGCCACGGGGCTGTTCCTCGGGATGAACATACTGGCAGTTACTTTGGGCGGCATGTTCCTCTTTGGAGAACATCTCAGCGTAGCGAGAGTGCTAGGGCTGTTGCTGCTGACCGGATCCATAATCTTCATTGAGATCGCTGGATAATCGGAAAGGAATGATGCAGTGTCGGCAGCTCGAATGCGGACTACTTGCCCGCCTGCCTGGCATACGCTTCTTGCAATCGCTCCTGCACTTCGACCAGATTCCTGCCGTCGTACAGAACAACATTCGGATGAGAAAAATCTTTGTTTTGCTCGCTCAGCGGCATGAACCCTAATCCGCGGGGCCGATGTTCCAGCCAGCGCAGCATATATGGCGGAAAATCGTCAATGAGAACTTTGCCGTAGACCAGGCCTTTGTCCTGGGTGATAGTGATGTCTGCTTCAGGAGCCAGAGGCAGCACGTGCTGCTGGAACCATTCCACTTTCTCTTTCCAGGCAGCGGGCTTGCTGCGCGGGCCTTTGGTCAGGATATGAATCTGAAAGCCGAGATCGACGCATTCCCGAAGAACATCGAATCCGAGCGTCAATTCTTCCAAGTCGGCCCACCAGCCGGGTTGCCGAGAGATGGCATTCTTTCTTGCTTCGAGATGGGCAGGTAAGTCTTCGTGATACAAAGAATAGGTCGTTTCGCCCGGAGCTGCAAGTTTTCGGAGATCCCGCAG
This sequence comes from Nanobdellota archaeon, assembly GCA_030695605.1. GTDB lineage: Archaea > Nanobdellota > Nanobdellia > Woesearchaeales > GW2011-AR9 > JAUYQE01. The sequence continues at coordinate 2,160 of JAUYQE010000006.1, read as the reverse complement.
CATAGCTCCATCATAATCGGCAAGAGTTCCATCCAAGTCGAATAAGGCGATGTTTTCGAGAGTGGGCATGGTTACTGTTAATCGTCAAAATTCAAATTGTCGGGATCAAAGTCGGGGGGCAGAAGGGGGCGAACTGGCCCACGGATCGTTCCATATTTACGGAAATTGTAGGATTCACGACGCCATCGAGCATGAAGTTGATTGCTAGCCTCCTCAAGTTGCCATTCTTTTTCACGGAGCCTCTTCCTTTTCTTTGCTTCAATTACTAACCATTCTGGTTGCTCGTTTTCTAATTTATGAAACAGATAGAAGGTTTGAAGAAGAGTAAAAGCTTCCTTGACGGGTAGTAGTGGTAGCTTAAGAAAGTCTACTACCATTTCGGGAAGCATTCGGTCTCGTTCTATAAGGAGAGAATAAAAATCTAATGCTTTCCTGAGTGGAACTTGGTAAAACTGTTTAGGGTTTGAATAAAAAAAACTGTCTTTGTTATCTCGATATCGAAGACGTGTATCCAAAAAGTCTTCCCATCCAGAGGTAGAAATAGCTAACCCCTGATCAGCAAGACGAACGAGAAAAGCATTACAAACGCTTTCTACCTCATTGGTGGTGAGATCCTCTAATTTATCGGCAAGGTTTTCGCCGTCTTTCCTACAGAGCCTCTCAAAAGATTCACAAATGGCAGTTTTAAGAACAGAGGAAGGCAAAAGGCGACAATCGGTGGGAGCATAAATGATGGTTTTTGTTCCGTCCCTAGCTGCGAGAGAGAACCGACTACGCTCAGGCAATGGACACGTACCACAACTCATATAAGTTCTGGGGGGGCTAGAGGTTTCCGATACTAGGGGATCGTAAGAGATCCATATGAGTTGGTCTTCCATGTTTTTTCCGAACTGCTCAATTTTTCCCAGCGCTCTAGATTCATTTCAATGACCTCCACTCATTTTAATCATCAATCTTATCTTCTTCGACGACAGCAGTAGTTTCTTAACCCTAACCCCCGGGATTCGTCCATTAATAGTACATGAGAGTTGATCGACCCCCCTCTTACCCAACCATGTTCATCAACATACAGACCATTACCTAGCTTCCGACGCTCTCGGAGTATTGCTTTTTTTTCTTGTTCCCAGTTTTGCCATCTTCCTTCTGCTCTTCGATACTCGCGCTCTTCATCTGATCGTCTTTCTTTGCTTCTCCTTTCTTCTATTTTTTCTCTTTCCCTTTCTTCTTCTTTAGAATCGAAACGTTGACGAAACCCTTCTGTTGTCCACTGGTTAGCAAGACTCTCAGCGTCATTATCTTCTATCTTTTCCAAGCCGAGGTGATTTACGGTTTGAATAGGTGTCAACCGGTGGTTCAAGAGAACATTGTAAAGCGTCCAGACTTTTTGAGGCGGAATAAAGTAATGACCGTTAAATCCCAGTTCTGGAGAATACAAAATTATAGCGGCTTTCTCGGCTGCCCGCTCAAATCTGCCTTTTAAAACTTCCACCGGGTCGTTATGGATGATATATTCCAAATCCACCCTACCCGTTGTATATACCATTATGCACTTTAAAACAGTTTATCTGCTCGTATTTTAGCTCACAACCTCTGCTTCCCTGTCAACGTCACAATATTATTTTCTTTCTCGATCGTTACCGATTCCAGATTGTTGATGACGAGATCATTGCCTCTTAAATAAAATGAAATATTACGGAGATCACGGATGCGGACTTTTTCCGTGTCTTTGATATCCAGCACTTCAAAAGGAGCCCGGCCTTTGAGATGCGGATTATTCTCAGTGAACAGGCCGATGAATGCCGACCATAAGCCTTCGGGATGATCAGCACCGGGCTTGCGGCTAATGACGACACTTTTGGCTTTGTACACGTTCTTTAATTCAGGCATATTCTCTTATACAGAGACCCTACTTTTAAAGATTGCGGCTTTGACTTTCCGGTTGAGAAAAAAAACCGTTATTTCAATTTCTTCTTTAATTTCGCCAAAGCAATATAATCTTCTTTGGTTCCGCTTCCATCTTTGCATTTGGCTTCCAAGATGGCCAGTTCGCCTTTGGAATCACGCAAGCGCTTTTCCACATCCCTTTTACTCATGGTCATACAGAAACATCCAAACGGCGCTGTTATATAAAGCTCTCGGTTTCGAGATAGTGTTTAATCT
>JAUYQE010000003.1 GCA_030695605.1 Nanobdellota archaeon | reverse complement strand
TGAAGAAAGCCATTTCTCCTGCACCCAACAATCGTCGTCTATAAAAACGATGATCTCCCCACGAGCATGCTGGAGGCCTTGATTCCGGTTAAAAGGAATGCCCCGCTTCTCCGGGATAGTGACATAGCGAGTAGGCACGGGCAAGTCCGGCACAGGCAACGGCGTATTTGACTCGTGGATCAATACAATTTCTGTAGGATAGGAAGAAAGCTGGTCTTTCATACTTTCCAACAGTCTAATCAACTTTTCTTTTCGCAGCTGGTCAAAGATAACAATGATAGAAACCAGGAGCTTTTTCATGAAATGGAGACCCTCTCAAAAATAGTCATCGTCTCCCAACTCCATAATAGCGAAATCCGTCCTGACGCACCAGGTTGGGATCATAAACATTCCTGCCATCAAACACCAGACGCGTTTTCATCAATTTTCCCAAAGCAGCAAAATCAATATTACGGAACTCGTCCCACTCCGTTGCTAAAATAATCGCATTACTGCCCATAACGGATTCTTCTATTGAAGAACAATAGGTAACTTTCTCGCCAAGCAGCTTTCGCGCTTCGTCCAGAGCGACGGGATCAAAGGCTCTAACGGAAACCCCTTGCGCCAGCAAGTGTTCCAGCAACGCCAAAGCGGGCGCTTCTCGAATATCACTCGTTTTTGGCTTAAAACTCAGCCCCCAAAACGTAACGGTGTTCCCCCCAACTTCTTGTAACGCCTGCATAATTTTCGGGAAAAGATGCACCTTCTGCCGTTCATTAAACGCATCGACTGCAGGAAAGATAAAAGGATTATACCCTTTCTTTTTTGCGACATGAGATAAAGCCCGAATATCTTTAGGAAAACAGCTTCCCCCATAGCCCATTCCGGCATTGAGAAATTTGGGGCCAATGCGCTGATCCATCCCCAAAGCTTTAGTGACCACTTTCACGTCAGCGCCCACCGCATCGCAAATATTGGCAATTTCATTAATAAAGCTAATTTTTGTTGCCAAAAAAGCATTATTCGCATACTTTGTTATCTCGGCTGTTTCCCAATCTGTTTCAATGAGCGGGATATAGGTTTTAATAAGGCCATGATACACTTTCTGCATCAGGTGCAAAGGTTTTTCGGCAGGGGCTCCGATGACAATCTTATCGGGATGGTTAAAATCATAAACAGCATTTCCCTGTTTCAGAAATTCTGGATTGGAAACAACATCAACCTCTGCTTTTGTCAGCTTCTTCAGGCGTTCCTGGCACTCTCGGGCCGTTCCTGGTGGCACAGTACTTTTGTTCACGAGAACTTTGTAGCCGAAAGCAAAGTGAGCTACAGCATCAACAACGGCAAATACCGCTTGTAAGTCAGCGCCCCCATCTCCACGGGAAGGTGTACCAACACAGTTAAACAGAACCTCACCAAAGCAAACTGCTTCTTCAGCATTGGTAGTAAAATGCAGCCGCTTTTGGTTCTGCACAGCCAAGTCTTTCAATCCTTGCTCGTAAAAAGGAATTGTTCCCTGTTGTAGAAGCGCTATTTTCTGAACATCAACGTCCATACAACAAACGGCATGGCCAAAGTTCGCCAGGCATGCTCCAGTTACTAATCCGACATATCCCGTGCCAAAAATGCTAATATTCATGTCTGATGCACCTTCTTACTATACAGCTCTTCAGCCTCTTGCAGAGACTCCAAAGTTCCCACATCAAAACAGGGCTCATTCGTAACAAATCCGTTCATACAGGACTGCTGAACCAGAAAACGGACAAAATCACCAGGATTGTCTGCTTTTCCATGCTGCAAGGCTTGAGCAACCAGCCCTAAATCTTCTTTGTTAAATAGATAGCAGGCCGTGGAGGTCAGGGTGCTCTTCGGCATTTGGGGTTTCTCTTCAAAATCGATGATACGGCTTTCGTTAAGAACAGCCACGCCATAGCGCCCTTTGATGGCTTCTTTGTCCTGGCGATCATAGAGAACCACACTGGAAGCACGGTTATTTTCGGTATAAAAAGCCACAAAGTCGCGGAGGGAAAAGCCAAAGAGATTGTCACCGGCAATAACCAGCAGGTCTTCTTGAACATTTTCTCTTTGTACCACAAACTGAATATCCCCAACGGCACCTAGGCGGTCCTCATTGCTGCGCGTTCCGTCGTTAAGGAGGGTTAAAGGTTTAGGAATAGGGTTGCCCGAGGAATAGTGGTCTAACCACCGACTGAAATGTTCATGGAAGCGGGCGTTCGTAACCACATATACTTCGGTAACCTCATAAAGATCTTTCATTTTTTCAACGATATATTCGATTATCGGCTTGCCGGCTACCGGAAGAAGTGGTTTGGGCGTATCTTTAGTGAGGGGATAGAGGCGTGTGGCATAGCCAGCCGCGAGAATTAACACTTTCATGCAACGGTGGTATTCGGAATCGAGATTTAAAATAGTTGTGGAAGAATAGGTGGGGAGTTCTGGAGATCAGCTACAATACTAATTCTTCAATAATGTCTGCTAGCCTCTGGGACGCTTTTCCATCGACAGAGAACAATGTACGACGCTGAGCGAGTTTATCCTGAATACTTCTTTCTGGAGACCAAATGGTGCTACATACTGCTTTTATTTCTTCCCACTGATATGCAATGGGAATTGCACCAGTAGACGCTGCTGGAAAAACGGAAACGTCATTCATCTGCTGGTCTTTTTCTGAATCCCCTATACTCGGTACTATTGCCGCGGTATTCCTATCGAGCAGGCAACTTTCATTGAGCACGGCGCTGCGGCTTGCCGCAGCAGCAGAGGACGCTAAAATCAGGTCCCGAGAATTACAAGCGCCAGCCGGAAGGTAAGTAAACCCATGCCGCTCCGCTAATTCTTTCGTAAAATTTGTTGAAAATTCTTCTCCGGGATGCGGCTTAACTACCAACTCTTGCTCTAGATCCGATGCTGCTTCGAAAACGGCTCGAGTAATATCCATTTCATATGCAAACATAGCTGTACGAAGTTCTCGATATTCTAGGGGGTTAGCTCTGATATAGGGCTCTAGATATTTAGTGTTCGGATGAATATTCTGCGTGAAG
>JAUYQE010000092.1 GCA_030695605.1 Nanobdellota archaeon | reverse complement strand
GTAAAAGAGGAAGCTCTTCTTCTCGGGTAGCGACGATCAGCTTGCCCGTATTGGCGTAGGGAATGCCGTGCTCCGCCGCAAATCGCTTCAGCAGCGGATTGGCCTGCAGGCACAATTTTGATTTCAGGGATTCAGGGGGATACTGATATCCGGAATGCGCTACTCCGGAATTTCGGCCCGATTGCTCTTCGCCAAGAAAACTATGCTTTTCAAAAACCACCACGGTGCTGCCGGGCTGGCGCTCCACGCTGTACATGGCTGTCGTCAGGCCGCTCACGCCACCGCCCACGATCGCGAGGTCAATGCTTTCCATGGTGATTTACCTTCTGTTCCAGTTCTTCCCGGTATCTTTCATCAATCTTGACAAGCGGAATTTCTACGGGCTGGCCATTCTTTCGAAGAGCTTGAGCTTGCTTTTCTTTCAAAAGGTTCTGGTGTTCTTTTTTGACATCCCGTGCTCCCTCAAAAATGTAAGAGCCAAGGTTGGTGGCAACGGGGATGAGCAAGAGAGCTGGATTGACATGCGCAGCAAGAGTTATGTAACCGCCGCCGAAAAGTATGATGCCCCCCCACGTATAGAAGGCATTTCCCTTTCTCGTAACTCTCCAGAAATTTCTTCCGGCATATCCCCCATCTTCAGCAATCTTTTAACCGCCCCTTCAAGGTCCAGCCGCCTTTCTAAATCCAGCTCGGTCATGCCTTTGAGAATCTTCCGCAGATTCCGTGGCGCTTTTAGCCTGCCCATATCAATGCGCCCTTTCTTCGTCAAGGCCTCGATGGGGCGCAGTCCTGTCATCGCATAGAACAGCGTAGCGCCTAATGAATAGATGTCGCTCTTGGGATCCAGCTTGCCGTTGAGAAAGTCCGGCGGCATGTAGCCGCTGTAATTCTCGACAATGGTGGAACCGTCAGCCGGGTACACGAATCTTCCACCAACCGTAGAATAGTCAATAAGCCGCAGCTTGCCATCTTTGCCGAGAACCAGATTAGAAGGCTTGAGATCCCGATGGATGACATTCCGAGAATGGACATAATGCAAAATATCCAGCGCCTGCAAGGCCATATGCACGCCTTCCTGCGGCGTTAGGCAGCGTTCCTCTTCGACCAGCTCTTGGAGATTCTGCCCGTCCACGTACTCCAGAACGAGATACTGGCTATCAGCCCGATCCATCCGGTCAATAAATTTGGGCACGCCCGGATGGCCGGGATTGCTCAGCTGCTCCAAAACCGATGCTTCGCGCTCGAACAATTCCCGGGCTTTCCAATTGCCGATGAGATCGAGATTTGACTTCTTGACACAGACCTCTCCGCCTTGCGCATCAGTGCCTTTGTACACAATAGCCGTGCTTCCCCTTCCGAGCTCATGAGTAAGCGTATAGCATCCTATGGAAAGACATTCGTCTAAAAGCTTCATGAACCCTGCAACAAGCCCGTAATTTAAAAATGTTTGTATAATAGTACTACTGTTAAGAAGTCCACCAATAACTGGCTTTTTTCTTTCCAAAAAGGAACTGGCCACTCCTCTGAACAGCAGAAAAATGCGGTTGTTTTTACCGGGATTATAGGGGAAAAAAATTTTTACCGGGATTCCCGGATGTTTTAGAAACATTTATAAATGATAACAAATTCCCGGTAAGCATGAAAATATACTTGCCAAACAGTGCTTTCCTCGGGAATATCGACCCGTTTTTAAAGAAAATGGACTTTTCCCATCCCAAACAATTGAACATCAGTGCCAACAAGCAGTGGATTTCCATACATCCCGTCGTCCTGTGTATGGTTGCTGCTTTGGGGCTCCAAGTGAACCCCAAGAACATCAGCAGTGAGAAGCTGGAGGCAAAATCGAAACATTATCTGCAGCGGATGGGCTTATTTACCTTGTTGAACTTTCCCACCGATAAAACCATTATTGAGCACGAATCAGCGGGCCGGTTCATACCGCTTACCAGAATAACGAACTCCGCAGGATTAACGGCATTTATCTCGGAGATTGTGCCGTTGCTTCATGTAGAGCCGAAACAAGCAGAACCACTAAAATATATTATTAGCGAGCTCGTAAGAAATGTCTTAGAGCATGCCGAATCAAAGAGTGCAGCAATTGTTTCAGCACAATATTACCAAAAAAGCAACACGATCAGATTTGGCATCGTCGATACCGGGGTCGGCATAAAGAAAACCATCAATAATGCCTATCCCGCAAGCACGCATCTGGAAGCCATACAGCTGGCTCTTACCCCGGGAATAACCGGAACCACGCAAAGGATAGGGGGCACGGAATATAATGCGGGGGCTGGCCTTTTTTTCATTAAATCCATCGCCCAGGTCAATAGGGAATTTTTTATGATTTATAGCGGCAATGCGATGTATAAGTTATTAAAAAGCGAACCCCGCCTGAAAAAAATTGTCCCGCATGGTGATCCTTTCCAAGATAGGCACTCCAAAGGGGAGGATTATCCGGCTTGGCAGGGGACCGTCGTGGGGGTAGATATGGCATTGGATAAAACAAAAGAGTTCACTGGCCTTTTGGACCTTATTGGGGGAGTCTATCTCAAAGAGATTAAAGAACGGAAAAAAGAGAAATATAGGAAGCCGAGGTTCATATGAAAGAGATTAAAATAGCAAAACTTACTGGCACGTTTGCAGAGAATAAAGACGTAGCGAGAGACCTTCGGCTCAAAAAAATAATTCCCGCCATAGAAACAAAAGAAGGGATCATACTCAACTTTGCAGGGATAGAAGGCGCAACGCAATCATTTATCCATGCTTTGATGAGTGACGTTATCAGAAGATATGGGATTGAAGTTTTAGATAAAATCTCTTTTAAAGACTGCAATGAAACCGTAAGAAAAATAATTAGCATGGTTGTCGACTATATGCAGGAAAGCTCCTAGAGCTTCCCCAATGGCACTTGGGCACGTGCAGCATCTTCGGCCTTTCTCAGAACTCCGTCAGCTTCTTCTCGACGGCATAATGCACCAACGTCGTATTGCCCCCATCGCCGGAAACCTTCTCTGTTTTGATAAAGCGCCCATCGCTCAGCTTGGCAATGCGCCGCTGGAAGCTCTTATAGCTCAGCTCTTTCCCCGATGCCAGATATGCATCGTAAAGCTCTCCCATCTTCAGGCCGCTCTGCTCTTTCACCAGCTGCAGCAGGTCCTGCGTTTCATCATCAAGGTCTTCTTTGGGCTTGACGTGAAAATCGTCCACTTTGCGCACGGCTTCCGCAACATGCAGCAGCGTGATCTGCCGGGCACTTTTCTCTTCCGCAATGCGGCCCGCTTCCTGCATGAGATACAAGCCCACGCGCACGTCCATGGTTTCCGTGCATTTCTCGACGAGTTCTTTGAATGCTTCTTCGTCCCAGCAGCCCTGCACAAAAGCGTAATCCCGCCGGGTCCGCAAAATGCCGGCGATCTCCTGCTCATTATACGTACGAAAAGCCAGGAACTCTGGCGCCAGCCGGCTGCGGATGCGCTCGTCAAAATTCGTATAGCTATCTCGATAGTTCGTTATCAAAAAAATCGCTTTGCGGTAAATGTCTTCCAGAATCGTGTATAAAAAATCTGTCTCTTCCAGCTTATCAATCTCATCAAACACAAACACCGCGCTCTGCTTGTTCAGCTTGTTCTTGATCAACGCAAACAGCTCCGACGTTTTCTTGTTCTGGAGAAAGGCAAAGCCCAGCTGCTCACCCAGATTGTAGAAAATTTTGTAGGTCGTATTCTCTTTCCAGCAATTCACATACAGTGGGGTAATGGTATCGGTCTCTCCTTCCAGCTCACGCAGCACGTGCTTGCAAGCCGTCGTTTTGCCGATGCCCGGAGCGCCGTACACAAATAAGTTCCTGCCCGTCTGGCTTTGCAGCAGGGGCCGTATGGCAATCGCAAAGCGCTGCTGCTCGCTCTCCCGGTACTGCATCACTTTGGGCTGGAAATCAAAATCCAGCATCACGGTGTCCCGGAACAATGATTCCCCGGAACGGAGCAGCTCTTTAAAGAGGGGCATGAGAGCAGCTTTTTGCTTTATGTTATATTAAAGTTGTGTATCGTCAGCAGGCCTCTGTTATCCAGCTTTACAGCACGAAACTCACTTACAATTAAACAGGGTGGTGATTATAAAGAGTTACTTTTTGGTAGTCATATTCGGAAAGATTTATAAAAGACGGGGAGACGGAGCAGTTCATGCGCTTCATCAAGAGATTAGAAGAACTCCTGGATGCTTCTCCGAAGATATGCCAACGAACGGAAGCAGAGGTTAAAAAAAGGGGGTGGACCGTCCCTGAAATCCTGCAGAGTCTGCGAAGAACCCGCTCTCTGGATGGTTCTTTGGGATCCTTGCAGGCGTTGCAGAAGAAAAAGAGTGCGATGGGGTACTGGTCCAACGAGGATTGTCTCGCCCACCTGCTTAGTTATTTCCCCCCAGAGGCTATCTCTGAGCAGTTTGGCCAAGACACTTTTCTCTGGCTGCTTGCTTATAAAGAAAAAATTTTTTTCACGGGGCTTTGGAACGATGAGGACGTACAAAAGCTCACCGGAAAAAACAAGCGAACCATGGTCCGCGCCTGCACAACCGCAGCCGAGTTCACGACAGTAACCCCCCCGACGCTGTACCGCCGGGAAACGATTTTTGCTATCGCTGATTGCATTGATTCCCTTCAAGAAACTCTTATTTCCATTGACTTGGAAGCTTTGCTTCGGGGCAATGTGAAAGAGGGCAGAACTTTTCCCCGGCAACGCTCTAGCGAATACCACATCCAGCCGCTACACGCCAAAGAGAATTGCCGAGGATACGTAAAAATATGGGACAACAGGATAATAGAAAAGACCCATCAAAAAATTTCCGTGTACCTCGATGTCCCGATGGCTCTTTCTCTCTTCTGGAACGATGCGCCGGCTGCAGTTGCCGGAATCCTGCCTGTCTCTCCGAAAACGCTGGTTATCTATCAACTGCAAGGGGTAAAGCCCCTGCTTATTGATGAACAAAAAAAAGAAATTGGCAAAGGAGGCAGCTGGGGCCTGGAACCGCTCGACTGGAAGAAGCTGCTGGTAGAAAGCGTGCTGCACTTGGCGGGTAAGCTTGGATTTACCGAAGTGGGCATCCAAAGCGGCTACGATAACGTTTGGAGAAAATGTGGGGGGTTGCCGCTGGAACGTGCCCTCGCTATTTACGACGGAACGGCTCAGCGCCTAGGATTTAAGCAGCGGAGTTTTCTCAGACGGAATAAAGACCAGACATGGTATCGGAACATCACGAATTATGGATAAAGTGCTTTTCTACTTAGCATTCTGCTAAGCCTTTCCGTAATGCCGCAGCACATCTGCAAAAGACCATGGTTTCGCGTCCTCTCGGGAAAATCCCAATGTAGCAACGTACCGATACACCTCGTCGAGCGTGGGCGCTTCAATTTCCAGAAAAGTTGGAATGTCAGGAAACGTATCCAGCTCAAAGTGAATCGCTCCGCCTGCAGGATCAGCGAAGCAGTAAGAAGAGCGATGTTTCTGGATTTTTCGGCATTCCCGCAAGCCCAGCCCCTCTAGAATCTGCCTAGCGATTTCCGGCTCGCTGACGAGTACCTGATATTCCTGCCTGATTTTGGCCTCGGCATCATCTGCATCTTCCTGAACTTTGAGTGCCAGTTCGGTACTCTTCCCGACTTGCCGCAGCCGCAGCACTTTCTGCTGCTGGCCTAACGAATTATCGGAAAAATCAAAATACGAGGCAACAATCTCGCCGTCAAAAACTCGTTTTGCTCCGCAGTCCAACAGCTTTCGCTCGATTTCGCCAACATCGACTTCCAGAATTTTCACTTCTATCTCTTTCATCGGCGCTTTTTTTGCGGGGCGGTTTGTTTTCCCGTCACTTTTTTCTTTCTCAGGCTGGCTGTGCTTTTCTTTCCCGCTTCTTTCTTCGCTGCAACCGTTTTTCCTTTCTGCCTTTTTTTCTTGCCAATCTCTTTCACGCCGCTCATATACGGCCAGAGCACTCGCGGAATCTTGACGGTGCCTTGCTTGGTCTGGAAGTTTTCGAGAACCGCTACTAAAGCGCGAGGCGTGGCCAAAGCAGTATTGTTGAGCAGATGCACATATTCTTTCTGCCCATCTTTGCGGAGCACTTTGGTATTCAGTGTGACAGCTTGATAATCCAGGCAATTGCTGCAAGAAGTCACTTCCCGATAGGCGCCTTTCTGGTCATTTTGTCCCGGAAGCCAGGCCTCAACATCATATTGAAGAGCTTGCTTGTTGCCGATATCGCCACTGCAGATCGTGACCACCCGGTAGGGGATTCCCAGTTTCTGAAAGATGGATTCCGTAATCGCCTGTATCTCTTGGAAGTATTTTGGCGAATCTTCCGGCAGGCAATAGACAACCTGCTCGACTTTGTCAAACTGATGCACCCGAAACACTCCTTTTGTGTCTCGGCCGTGCGCTCCCGCTTCTTTGCGGAAGCACGTGCTCACTCCCCCCATTTTCAGCGGCAATTCTTCTTCCCGAAGCAGTTGATCCTTCTTTAAAGCAACCAGAGGATGCTCGGACGTGCCGATGAGATACAGATCTTCACCCTCGATTTTGTAAATGGTGTCCTGAAATTCGGCGAGATTAACGCCGCCTTCTAAAGCGGCTTTGTTCAGCATGAACGGCGGGAGAACCATCGTGAAGCCTTTTTTCACGAGCATATCGATGGCAAACCGCTGCAAAGCCAGATGCAGCAGGACGGCTTCGTTCTTCAGGTAATAAAAGCGGGCTCCCGACACGCTGGCTGCGGTATCAAGATCAATCAAGTCGAGTGCCAGTCCCAGCTCAATATGGTCTTTATGCGGAAAACTAAATTTTGGAATTTTTCCCCATTTTTTAAGTTCCTTATTTTCTGTTTCGTCTTTTCCAGCGGGAACGCTTTTATCAAGAACATTGCCTACTTTTTTCAGCAACTGATCGCGCTGCTGCAGGAATTTCTGAGCGGCATACTCCCCCTGCTTAATGTCTTCCACCACCTGCCGCATCTGCTGTATCTTTTCCTGTGCCAGCGCTTCATTCTTCTGCTTCTTGGCCTGATTGATGTCTTCAGAAACCACATTGCGCTGGTGCTTCAGCTTCTCCACGTCCTGCAATGTTTTCCGCCAGCGCTCATCTGCAGCGAGAACCTCATGAACCAGCTGCGGATCCCGATTCCGCTTTTTCTCTGACGCTTTTACAATCTCCGGATGTTCCCGGACGAAATGGATGTCAAGCATGGCAAAACAACTTTCTCTTCTTATATAAAACTTACGAGTTCTTGAGCATTCTGAGCATTTTTACTGAAATCTTTATCATTTCCCAGAGGCTGTTTCCCATCCCATAAAAGAAAACATATATAAATAAAAGACGCCCTTCTTCTCCCGGAAAAGAGGATGGTACGATTTTCAGGGATTATAATAGTTCTGCTCTTGGTTCTGCCTGTCTTAGCGCTCGCCGATGAATTGACGGACCTCGAGTGCGCGGTTGATGAAGAATGCACGTATGTGTATGGCGAGGGAATGAGCTACTGTACAGAAGGCTTCTGTGCGCTCATCACGGAAGATGGTGGCCCGGAGGGAGCCGATGCTGCAGAAGCAGACACTGCTGATACAGAAACCGCAGCAGCTCCAACGATTAACGAATCCGTTATCCAAGGGCTGCAAGATGAGCTCTTAGCGTTACGAAGCGCCTCTGCCTCCGTTGAATCACGAGTCAAGGCTTTGGAAGATTTTTCGCTGGCGTTGCGGGATGAAGTGCAATCCACCCAGGCCCAGCAAGGGATTCTGCAGCAGCAAGTGGATTCATTGGAAGAAAAAGACACCACCCTCCAAGCAGACTTTGACCAGAAAGTCGGTGCTGTAGCAACGGGCTTAGCCGCAACGCAAACGGACGTGGAAGGCCTCAGCATTGATGTGGAAAAAGAGCGCAGCTTCACCAAATTCCTGACGGGATTCTTCATATTCCTGGTCGTTTTAGGAGCGACCATAACGATTCTTTATTTTGTCCTAAAAAAAGGAAAACGGCAGGAAAGCCGGCAGCAAGAGGGCCGGGAAGTGCAGCCGGAAATCGCCAAGTACATAACGACGCACATCCAGCAAGGAAAGAAATATCCGGACATCAAAGCACAATTGCTGCAAGCCGGCTGGGCGGAAGATGACATTCAATGGGCCTACAAAGAGACCATGCGGCAGAATTACCAGAAATACCAACAGCAGAAAGGAGGGAAAGCTGCACCTAGCCGAGGCGCAGGCTGGGGTGCGGATACGAAGAGAACCCTCAGCATTGGCGTCGTAACGGTACTGCTGGTCGTCGGCATCATCATACTCTTGCGGGGCGTAAGCACCGGACAGGCCATCCAGTTTGGAAGCATTGGAGAGCTCGATACCGCGGTTGCCGAAGCGCTGGAACGAAATCTGGCAACGAATACGTTTTATCCCTTAGTGCCCTTTGTCGATATGTGCGTGCAGGTGCAGGATGGAGAGAAGAGCGTTTCGTATCACATCCTTAAAACATCACGAGGGGAAAGCATCGAGCCGGTTATGGCCAACTGTGATGCCGATCCCAATTATGACTTTGCAGCAAAATTCCTCAACTGGCAGAGCTTTGAATTCGTGACAAATGATCTCACGTGTGCAAACTTGCAGCAGGTGAATGGCCTGGCAAAGAATGTAGTCGTGCTGCCATCACGCTATGTGTTGCCAGGATTTGCTTTGAACCCTGCCAAGAATCCGGGCATCTACTGTCCGGCACTGAAATCCTGTATCTCAGAACGGGAATTTGCGGTAGCAGGGATTGATTGCAGCAAGACCATTACTGCCAAAACGAGAAGTGTGACAACCGCACGAACCATACAGCCGGCAGGAACGCAGCTGCCGAAGGCCAGATGAACAAGCAACGTTTATAAACTTCTTTTTCTTTTAGAATCCCATGGTCGAATTTGGCACGGGAAGGCAGTACGCCCACCCCATGGACCGCGAATATGGGCATCCTTCAGCAGGAGATGCTTCTACGAATGATGTCGGTGTGGGCATTAAAGATATTGGCTTTAGTTTAGGATTAGGGCCAGTGCAAAATGTCCAAGCCTTAGCGGCGAAAATGCGCCCGGGAATGAAGAAGCTCGAGTTAACATTTATGGGCATGGGCAAAGGCAATGCCCAAGCGCACACCCCGGGCATGTATGGCTCCAAGCAGCGGCAGGCGTTGAAAGAATTGCAGGCCGCGAATAAATTTGATTTTACCACCCATGCCAGCGTCGGCATCATGGGATTGGCGGGCTTAGACCAGCGGAGCGGAAATTTCTCCAAGCAGCAACGGGATATGGCGGTCGACGAAATTAAAAACGCCATTGATTTTGCGGCCGACGTAACCCAAGGTGGCCCCATTGTCGTGCATAGCGGTGAGTTCATCCGCCCCATCGCCGATGCCGAGTGGAATCAGGAAGGGCCGTGGAAAAATAAGTTTCATTTTTATGGTGGCGAGGAAGACGATGTTGTCTATCGTGTGGTTGATCGGCGCAATGGAGAAACTTTAACGGGAATCCCCAAAAGCCGCAAAGTCGCTCGCCCAGTCTGGAACCGCTACGAGCCGGAGAATGAAGATGTTTGGGAACGGCATAAGGGGGGGGAGTATCGTGATGCACGAGGCAATGTCGTGAAGCCTGGCGACTTTATTGATTATGAAGACCACAAAGTCCTTGAACTGAACAACAAAGTTCCCCGCTTTAATGCCAAAACGGGAAAATTCGATATCCAACAGATGGGCTGGAAAGAACTGAAAAATGAATCCGAAGAGATGACGCAGCGAGCCAAAGAAGAATTCCATAAATTTGCTGCGTATTCTTTGAACGAACTGGAGAAAAATCCGCCAGAAACTTTCCAGGACTCGCCCTGGCGGGAACGGATTTTGGACGTGAAAAGGCGTAATGGCACGGTCCATGATGAGCTGCTGGACATCAAGCCGGAAGAAGCTGCGATCATCGCCGCGCTGGAAACCAATGCGGCGCAAGACAAAGGCTGGGGATTCCATTACAGCCAGCAGTTTGAAGCGCATAGAAAAGATATGGAAAAAACGAAAAAATTTGTTGAGCAGACTCAGATTACTATTGAACGGTCCAGGAAAGAAGGCGTCCCGCAGCACCTTATAGACCAAATGCAACAGGAGCTGGGAAGGAGAGTAAGCCCCGAAGAAGCCATTATGATTCTCCAGCAACAGGTCGTGAAGGGGCAAGAGGGTATAGAACGGGATCGCCGCGCGCTCCAAGAGTTTAACCAGTCCTCTTCCGCTGCCTGGGCGAGAGCCGAAGAAACCAGAGAGCGTATGCGTCATATCGAAAGTGCACCCTCCTATGCTTTGCGGCAGAGCTATGAAGCGTACGCCGGAGCAGCCATCGAAGCCATGAACAAGAGCAACGAATTAGCAAAAGCCGGAACGCTAAAGCGGCCGTTCGGCGTTGCCGTGGAGAATCTCTTTCCCGAAAGCTATGGCGCGCATCCGGATGAACTGATTCATCTCGTCGAAAAAAGCCGCGAAGCCATGGTGCATCGCCTGAAGAAAGAAAAAGGCATGGGCGAAGCGCAGGCGAAAAAAGAAGCGGAAGAGCATCTCTATGCGACGTTTGATACCGCCCATTGCAACATGTGGTGGAAGTACTGGAAAGAGGATCCCCACAAGACCATGGGCCAGAACAAAGAGGAGTTCAATAGCTGGATGCTTTCCCGCGTCGAAGAGATGGCCAAGAAAAAAATCGTCGGGCACTTGCATCTGGTCGATAATCAGGGCTATGCGGACGACCATCTGGCTCCAGGGGAAGGCAACGCGCCCGTCGATCAGGCGCTGAAAATTTTCAAGAAGCACGGCTTCAAAGGCGATATTGTCGTCGAACCGGGTGCCGATTTTACGATGGATGTTTCCGGTACGCATACCCTCCTCAAAGCCTGGCGGCATTTTGGCTCGCCGGTGTATGGCAGCGGCTTTGGCAAGCGCTCCTGGGAAGATGTCGGCTACAGCTACTTTGGGCAGCATCAGCCGCCGTACTTTGTGTTCGGTGGATATTCACCGTCCGAAGACTGGACCATGTGGAGCGGCGTGCCGCTGGAGTGAAAGGAATAGCAGGACCGCCGCCTAGGCCAAAGGCGAGCGAGGAACTTCTATTGTTCAAAAGAATGTCATTGTTCTGTTCTATCGATGAGCTTTGCATTTTTTGGACGAGATTAACAGCGAGAACAGACCGAGCGAGCGGCCAAGGCGGTCCTGCGCAGTTCCGTATCTGACCACTTACGAGATGACTTGCCTTTCTTCCAATTCTCGCCGTAACTGCTGCGCGTTCTGGAAGAGAATGCTGTCTATTCCCACTTCCTGAGCTGCAGTCACATAGCGAGGCACATCATCGATAAAAATTGCTTCCGCAGCCGCAACGCCCGTGCGTTCCAATGCGAGGCGATATATTTCTGGTTCGGGCTTTCTGCAGCCTACTTCGCAGGAGAAGATTTTCGGTTCAAAGAGAGCAAAAAAATTACGCTTTAGATTAACCCGCACATGGGGGGGAATGGTGTTGGAGAGGACGGGAGTCTTATACCCAAGCTGCTGGAGTTCTTCGACAAGGGACAGAACGCCATAATCAACTCTTGAAACCTCCAAATACTTCCGCGTCCACAAACCATGATACGTATCCGGAAGTTCTGAAAGCTCTGCTTTTTCTTTAAAGCTTTCCCAGAACTCCTCTTCATCACTTTTTCCCGTCTGAAAATCGGGAAGCAGTTCGTTTACGACTTTTTTTGTTAACTCATAAGAAAGCTGGCAAGAATCAGCCATATCCTGGAGTGTTATTTCCAAGTCCGGATCGTGAAGAAAAACTTTTCCACAATCGAAGATGACGGCGCGATAGGTTTTCATGCCAAAGCCTCGACCAGTGCCACAGTAACAGGGTTGAAGAGCATGGGCTGTTCTTTTACCATCCACCGCAGCGTCTCTTCTTTCATCCACCAGAGTTCTGCATGTTCCGAGGAGTGAATGGCCGTTTTTTTCGGGGGAATAACGTTCCCTTGATAGATTACCGTAAGGTCGCCAAACTTTTTCCCAACATTGAGGTGCGTGGGATGGCAATCATCTAAAGCAGCAAGGGAAAGGCCCGTTTCTTCCGAAAGCTCGCGGGCAAAGGCAGAAATAATACTCCCATAATCCTGCTGCGGCTCGACATGCCCTTGCGGAACATTTTCCAGCAAGTCTTTTTTGAAGTCCCCCGCACATCTGCCCAGAAGAACTTCTTCGCCTATGCGCAGATATGCGCCAACGCCCAGGGTGAGAAAATTATCAAAGAATTGCCGTTGTTGGTCAGTAAGTTTACTGTTGTATGCTTCATCGCGGCTATTTCTAAAACGAACTGTAGCGTAATCAGTGAGGAAAACATTCATGGTTAGGGTTGAACCAGTATATGCATAATCAAAGCCTTGGGCACCATATTTTTGGTCATTCGTAAAACCCGTTTTTCCAACGATAAACTCTCCCCAAAAATCTTCGATACAACCCCGGAGATCATGAAAAACGGGCGGCGGGTCATGGACGGACAAAGCGATCGTTTCTATGTTCCCAAAACCATATCCAGCAAAGGGCCGCGTATCATTACTCTCATACAACTCTTGCCACCGAGCAGGATTATCTTTCATCATCAGGAAAGTGCTGCGATTCAACACACTTAAAAACGTTTCGACACCATTTCAGAAAAGGGAGAACCGGTCAAAAACCATCATTCGGAGAGACAGTGGAATCCCCGCTTTTCAAAAACCGGCCCTAAGCGGGCCGGAAAGAGATTTTTTTGGTGTTTGATGAAATTACGCCGGTAGAGGAGATAGACCAATTCGTCCGTCGTTAAGCTCTTGACAAATCGTTGCAATCGCGGCAGTTCATACATGCACATCACCTCTGGCAAAAAGAGAAAGTGTTCAATTCCAAAATTAGTTTACACTTTCTTTATAAATAAGCCATAGTCCACACCTTTGGGTGAGACTATGACAACATTAACTGAAAAAAAAGAAAGTGGATTATACAACAATATAGAACTGGGCGAAGCCCAACTTCTATAGCTAAAATACAAAAAATTAGTCGGCAATATGTTTATGATCTTGTAGCAAAGCATAGACAAATAGGGGATTTAGCTTACAAAGCTCTCAAAGCAGGAAGACCAAAGCGACCGATCAATCCTACTTTTGTACAAAAAGTAGTGCAAATTCGCAAAGATGACGATTACGGATGTGAAAAGATTCATGTTGTCCTTACACGCGAAGGATTTGCCGTGTCGCAACGGCAAATTCAACGAATTCTTGACGAGCAAGGCTTGACAGAGCCTTGCGAAAAACGAAGAGGACAACGTAAATATGTGCGTTATCAATGGCCAATCTCAAATTATATGTGGCATACAGATTGGAGTGAGCTTGATGAAAAGCAATATATTGCGTATATTGACGATAGAAGCAGAAAAATACTGATCGGTGGTGAGTTTACAAACGCCACCGCAGAAAATACTATTTTTCTCTTACGTCAGGCCATACTTACTAATGAAGTGAATCCTGTTATCATCTTGAGTGATAAGGGCTCACAATTCTACGCGAATGTTCGAACAAAATCGGGAGAAAAAGGCATTTCACTATTCGAAGAAGAGGTAGAATCTTTGGGTATTGATTTCTGGACTTCTCGTAGAAATCATCCTCAAACCAATGGCAAGATGGAGAAATGGTTTGATACCATGAAAAAGAGGAAGAAAAAGCATCCAGATGAATCTTTTCAGGACTTCATAAAATGGTACAATGAGAAGAGGATACATCATGCACTTGACTTTAGAACTCCAGAAGAAGTGTATCGAGAAAATCTGTAAACATATTTCGGAATTGTCATATCATTTCGGAATTGGACAATTTGTCGTCAAAGAAGCAACAAACAATATCGAAATGAGTTGACACTCCACAAGTCATAACGCAGGGGTTTTTATTTATAAAGTTTAAAAATCAATTATATTCTCTAGAAGCGTAAACAGATTACGGAATTATACAGCTGCTGACCACTATTTCCTTCGATACTTTTTTAAATAACTCTGTTATTTAACCACTATGGGAGAGCAAAAGCTAGAAGACCGGCTGTCGTTTGAGGAACGGTATCGTAATTTGGGTCTCATTGGCAGCGGCGGGCAGGGGCAGGTGTTTAAAGTAGAAGAGAGAGCAACTGGTACGCCGTATGCAGCCAAACGATTTATTCTGGACAATTGGGAAGAACTGCAACGACTGGAAGATGAAGTTAAAGCGTTACAAAAGCTGCAGCATCCGAACATTGTTGCCTATCAGGATCATTCTGCTCTTGAGGAGAATTGGAGCCCGGAATTATTCTTAGTGACGGAGTATGTCGAAGGAAAGTCTTTAGCGCAGTATCTGGCAGAAGGAAAGCAGTTCTCTGAAGAAGAAATCATCGATATTAAAGAGCAGCTCGTTGCCGGCTTGACGTATGCCCATAGCCAAAGCATCGTGCATCGCGACATCAAGCCGGAGAACATTCTGCTGACGGAAGAGGGCATCGTTAAAATAACGGACTTTGGGCTAGCTAAATTCCTGGGTGAGAAAACGAGGACCAAGAGTGCTGGTAAAGGCTCCATCTATTACATGGCTCCGGAGCAGATTTTGGGAAGAAGAATTACGGAAGCGACGGACTATCACGGATTGGGACTATTGCTGGTGGCTTTAGCTTCGGGAAAAGAGCGGACGGATGACCTCCGGTACCAGAAGCCGGCAGAGGATATTGCCCAATTGCGGAAAGCAGGAAGGTATAGTGCTCCGTTTCTGGACAGTTTGGAGTTGTTAGTGGATGAGGAGCCGGAGAAAAGGAAGGAAGGATTGCTGATAAAAGATATTGGCGATGCGGTTGGTGCTGTTGAGAGGGGAGGGGGGATGACTGATGATAAGAAATATCTTTTTGGAGATAAATGGGAAGAACACCATGTCTATGCTTCTTCTATTATTGCTTCGGGGGTCGGCAGTATTGTTGGTTTGGCGACCACCTATAATTTAGCCCCGCATAGTGGAGCTCTTTCATTTGTTCTTATTTATGGAATTGCACTTCTCGGAGGCCCCCTTGTCATGTTCACCTACAGAAACGCCTTCCGCCCTTTAGGAATAAAAGTTGGCAGAGGCCTAAAGAGACTCTTTTCTCGTCGA
>JAUYQE010000091.1 GCA_030695605.1 Nanobdellota archaeon | reverse complement strand
GTTTTGGAACAAGTTTGTTCTCTGTTAAGATGTTCTTCCAGGCGCTTTCTTCGGGCTTGACATAGCCCGTTTCCCAGGAGAAATACGCTTTGTTCACGGCGGCGAATAGTTCGGGATACTGCTGCCGATAGTATATGGTTCTTTCTCGGAAATTGTTTGACAGCAGGAAAACGTTCACTTTCTTTCGGAACTGTTGCGCGTATCTCACCATTTCGGGCACAAGATGTGCTTCAGAGAACCAATAATCAAAGAATTCTTTTTCGTTGCGGCGCAAGCCCCATCGCTGCAAATAGGGCTCCCAGAGCTGATAGCAAGAAGGCGCTTCCGGTCTCCGAACCAGAGGCATAATTGCTTTCAAAGCGGCGACAACTTCGAGAGCGGGAACGCCAAAATCTTTCGCCAAGCGGTTGCTGAGATGATCGCTTTCAATGAAAACCCCATTTACGTCGAAAATAACCGCTTTTATCATGCGCTCTACCTCCTGATCGGGGTCCTACCCAAACGCTATCTCTTTCCGCTTCTTCTCGAGGAAATGATACACGGTCTTGTGCATGGAGCCTTGGAGCAGCATGGCTAAGGCTTGCCGGGCTACCGCGACGTCAGCCGTTTCACCAATGATGGCAACCGTTTTTCCATAGATGGAGATATGCGTATCCGTCAAATGCTCAATTCCCTGTCTTGCTCGGCCTTGCGTCCCGATGATGCGCCCTTTGATGCGTTCCAGCGTATTCTTGCTTTTTCCGGCAATGTCTTTCATGTCAATGAGTTCCAAAGCGTAATCCGTTTTGAGCAGCAGTAGCGCGACTTTTGGGTTAAATCCCCGGCCCACAGCCCGGATCATATCCTGCGCCGTATAGAGTAGCAGCCCATCTTTTCCGGTAAGAACCACGTCGCCCTCGGGCGAAATCTGCAACTTCGTATGCGTAGCTTTTTCCAGCTCCCTTTTCGTGGCTCCTTTCTCGCCGATAAGCACCGCTACCCGTTCTTGGGGGATCTTCAGCTCGTAGGAGAATTCTTCTGCGGGTGCTTCTCCGGGCATTTCAACCGCTTCTGCTGCGGGGGCTTTAGTTGCTTCTTTTTTCGCCATAATGCCTATTTTTCGACTACTTTTTTAAATATTTCTTCGAAAGTTCTCGATATCTTTAATTTCGTAAAAAACTGCACCAGATTTTTTACATCGCGCTCGAGAAGTTCTTCGGAGTTGGGCGTCTTTACCATGGTGGCTTGCGAGAAATCAATAAGAACGGGTTTTTCCTCATCATTGAGGATGTTAAATGCCGAAAGGTCGCCATGGATCAGGCCGCCGCGATACAATTTTCGCATTTCCGCAATAATCAGGTCTAAGAACTGCTCTGGGTTTTCTGGAAGCCCATCTTTCAGCCGCGGCGCAGGAACATCCGTGCCAATCATTTCTTCCACAATAATATGCTGCAGCCAGCCCAAGGCTTCGGGCACGCGCACTTTAGCTTTGGCGGCCCAGAGCAGATTCCTATATTCCCGCTGCGCCCAGGCAAAGACGATCTGGCGGCGTTGCCGCTGCAAATAGGCATAGCGGGGATCCTTGCCGATGTAGCTGAACATGCGCTTAAAATCGCAGTTCTGCACGCGATATATCTTGACGATGACTTTTTTTTCTCCTTTTTGGCCGATAAAGACATTGCTCTCTTTGCCGACGGAAAGGGGGCTGAGCAGATCATCAAAAACCCCCTGGCTTTGCAGGGTAAAAATGGTGCGGTTCGTAAACTCGTCAAAGACGCCTTTCAGGGTCTTGAAGCGCTCTTGATAGGTACGGGTAACCATACCACTAAAGAAAGAAGAGCGTTTTATATAGCTTTGGACAACGTTTAGGAAATTGTGTGCGTACTCAATTCCCACGCCAATTACAAAACCCGCAGCTTTTGTTTAGAGATGGCTTTTCTCTTTCCATAACACCCACAGCCTTTCTGAACGTTTCTTCTGCATGGGCTGGTGAAACAGAAATTTTCACGAGTTGATGATTGAAAGTCACATCGCCGTTCTCCGCGAAACTTTGCGGATAATAGAAGAGCAAAAACGCATAGTCCGCCATTGAAAAGCCTTGCTGTTGGAGCAGGAAGGTATAGCATTCCAGCTGCAGCGTGTAATAATCCGGCGTCTTTTTCAGAGGAAATCCTCTAGTCTTGTAGTCCAAGACGACAATTTCTCCAGAAGTCGTCTGCAAAGCTTCGTCCAAAGAGCCGGCTAGCGTGTTCCCCTGCTCGTCCGTCCATTGCAAGCCTTTTCGCTGATCTCTCCATTTTCTAAGAAGTTTTTCGTCCGGAAACAAGATAACGTCGTCGAGAGTGGCCAATTCTTTAGGGAGGCTTCCTGCTTTTCGATAGGCATCGAACCGTCGTTTGATTATTTTATCCATTCCCGACGGCAAAGAAGGGAAAGGGCCGCTGGGCCTTTTGTTTCCATGCGCCTCTTCCCAGAAGCAGCGCGGGCATTCGACATAGAGGTTCAGGGCGTGCGGGGAGAGATTGTATGTTGTCATCATTCACCGCTGGTTTTTGCAATAGGCTGCCACAAAATCCGTGGTCGTGGCCTGCTCCGCTTTCTTATCTTCCCGTATCCCTCTCACATAGGCAATGCGCAGCGAGTAGAACGTTTTATCATCAACGCTGCAGGCAAAATCATTTCCCCGATCGATGTTCATGGCTTGCACTTCCAGAATTACCGCCGGATTTACATAAATATCAGGACTTTTTGTTCTTACCTCTACGTTCTGGGGAGGGGTGCGCCGTTTTTTTCCGACTATACTCCCGATATCGTCGGCAAACAGATTTCCCGTAGCCGGATTTTCTCGTATGAGGTTCACAAACCCCAGCGATTGATATACATCCCTCTCGGGGTAATAGGAGCCCACCAGCGCCTGGCTGTATTCATGTGGCGATTTCCCGTGTGATAAGCCGAGAACAACAAGGTCCAGCGGCTCAAATTTTTTCAGCTTGACCCAATGCTTTTTGTCGCTGGGAAAGTATTCCAGCTGTGGCTGCTTGAGAACGATGCCTTCGCATTTTTCTTTTTGCACTTTTTGCGCGTATAACCATATGATTTCTTGGGGTGTTTCTGCTATCGTTCGGGAAACGGGAACGATTATTTCATCTTCTCCCAGCACCTCTTCCAGCAGCGCTCTCCTCGTTTCATTCGTTTCCTGAATCTGTGGCACTCCGCGGCTCATCAAGACATCAAAAGCTACCAGCTGCACCGGAAACTCCTGGGGCTTTTTCTGAAGATACTCTCGCAGGGCTTTCTCATTAATTCTTCCTGCATAGCGGGCCCTTGCTTGCATCGCTTTAAACCCGTCATACTTGCCAACGCTGCCCCGCAGCTCTCCATCGATGATGGTCTTTTCAAGCCCAAGTTCCTGAAGCCCCCGAACAATTTCCGGAAAGCAGCGCACTTCAAACTCGCCGGAACCGCGAGTAAACAGCTTGATATCTTGGCCATCCACATGGACCTGGCAGCGGAAGCCGTCTTCTTTCAACTCGCAGGCTAAGCTTCCTTCGGCTTCCTCGATAAGCTTTTCAAGGATGGCCAGGCTCTGCGGACTCATGGGTTGGTCATTCAAGTCCACTTCGCTATAGTACGGGCCCATGGGTTCTATGGGGTTTCCAAATGAGATTTTGGCCATAGTCCTTTCTCGACTGGTGGTATTTTAAAAATATTTGCTATCCCACAGAGAATTTTTGTACCCTACCACTTTAAAGTAACAATCGTTCCAAAACATTTATATAATAGCACTATTTTCAAGTGGTATAACACCTTAAAACCACCTCTTTTCCGCTTGAGGGAAGTCACATTTCCTTGAGCGGAGCCAAAGGCGCAAGCCTTTGTGCTCCTCAGCAGGCCGGGTCAAACCGGCTTGTTGGGGTTTTTATTGTTCTCTCTGCTTTCCCTTTTCAGATTTCTCGCCTGTATAATTCCGTAATCTGTTTACGCTTCTAGAGAATATAATTGATTTTTAAACTTTATAAATAAAAACCCCTGCGTTATGACTTGTGGAGTGTCAACTCATTTCGATATTGTTTG
>JAUYQE010000119.1 GCA_030695605.1 Nanobdellota archaeon | reverse complement strand
AGAACCTATCTCGGTAGGCGTTTAGCAGCCTAAGGTCGAACGCCTGCGATTAAACAGCAAGGGCGTTGCGAGGGGTTGCTCCCTACGGGAACGCAGCCCCCTCTGATTTATGCAACGAAGCGTTCGAAGCTGCTAAACGCCCCAATCTCGCCTAGTGAGATAGGTTCTTAGAGCGTGGACCACCGTATAATCAAACAGGATTATGGTCGACAAAAGAACTAAAAAATTTGCTTAAGCGCAAATACAAAGTTGAATTTGTAAACCAGCATATCTGGAGACTACTTGTCTCTTTGGGCTTCTCAATGCAGCGTCCAAGAAAACAACATTATAAAAAACCAAACGAGGAAGAGATTACTCAATTTAAAAAAAAGCTAGACAAAAAGCAAAACATTACCGTGCGAAAGGATTTGTTGTGGGCACACAAGATGAAGCAACATTTGGCTTAATTCCCCTTATTATGAGAGGATGGGCTCGAAGAGGAAGCCATCCCATCGTCAAGATAAATCATAAAAATGAATGCACAAATGTCTTTGGTGCGCGAAGCTCAAGAAGCTTCGTTTACTTTTTCAGGAAAAAGAAAAGACAAAAGCAATTCATTGAGTTTATGGAGATGCTTCGAAAACGGTGGGGAAAATATCTGCTTTTTGTAGATAATGCAAAGGCACATGGAGGTGCAAAAGTAAGAGCTTATCTGAACAAGCATAGAAAGACAATAAAAATTGAATATTTTCCAAAATATTCGCCTGAAGAAAACCCAACAGAACAATGCTGGAAACCAGGAAGAAACGCTTTGGCAAATAGGGTGCTTCCATCATTGGACGCTGCGAAATATCAGTTGCGGAAAACATTTGACAACACTAAAGCTATGCCAAAAATGTTCCATTATTTAAGAGATTAGCTATTATGAAGAGAATAATGGGGACGCTGAGAAATCAAGATGGAGCAGAGGTTTTAGCAAAAATGATGACTTTAATCTCCACGTGGAGATTAAATGGGCAAATCCCATTTTATTCTTTAAGAGCGCTTATCTGAGCTATGCACATACTCTAGGAGAACGCCTTTATCTCTTTTAGAATTAAAAAAAGAGGTGAGAGTATGCATAACTGTAAAGGAGGCCTGTGCTGGCGGTGCCGGGGTGCCATGAAAGTGTGCTGGGGTGCACTGCTGCTGCTGAACGCCTTTGTCTGGCCTCAGTGGCTAGGAGTCGATGGCTGGGTTTCTTGGGTTGCCGTGTTGCTGATCGTGAGTGGCGTGCTGAAGATGCTGAAGTCCGGCTGTGGCCATTGCGAAATGCCCATGCCCGAAGCAGGCATGAAACGGAGAAAGCGATAGGCGACTTCTTTATTTTTTATTATTTTTTAATTCTATTTTCGCCGTCATGTTTATAAAGAAAAAGAAAGAAGTTGAGCTCACGCCAGCGTCGCATAACTCGGTAGTGCGGCAGTCTCGAAGCGCAAAATGTCAGAGAACTGCTCCCTTACGGGATTCTCGGTTCAAACGGGAAGCTTGCTTTCACACCAGATGAGCGAAGCTTTTCTGAATGTCCGAGCGCTGGCGCTTATTTCGATCAACAGTGATACAGTTCTTGTAAGTATTGTATGGCTTGTAAATAAGTTCTCGCTCGAGAAAGAAACTCATCAAGAGAACTCTCCCTTGCCACAAAGTCAATGCGGTAATCTCGGCCCTGCGGAGAACCCACATCGGGAATAGAGAGGACTAAAGCATACGCAATATCTTCTGCCCCATCTTTTTCTTCTCTGACCCGCTCGATGGCACGAGCCCTTTCTGCCTGCCACTCTGCAAACTTCTCATCTGAATAAGAGACAATACGCCGCAGATCCGGATGCAGCTTGATCTCTCTTCCCTGAAGAGATAGAACCTTTTTAATTTTCATTACCCAGAAACCCCAAAAAAACAGAAAAAACCCTCACGGAAAACTACCCCTCAATCATTTCTATCTCAATATTCACCCCTTCGGGAATAGGAACTCGCATCACTAAGCGTAACGTCCGCTCGTCAGCAGCAAGGTCAATCAGCCGCTTATGCACGCGCATTTCGTAGCGTTCCCAGGTGGCTGTGCCATTCCCACAGGGAGATTTGCGGGTGGTAACTTTCAGCTTTTTCGTGGGCAAAGGAACCGGGCCGCGAATCACTGCTCCGGTCTTATCTGCAATATCTTTAATACTAGCACAGATCTGAGAAATCCGTTCCACGTCCGTACTTGCTAATTTGATTCGTGCTTTCTGTGCCATAAGTGTATGCTCACACGATAAACATGCGATTCATCATGCAGGGGGAATCCCCCATACGTTTCTGCCCGCACCTTTTTAAGATGCGGGAAAACGGATGAAAAAGGAAAAAGGCGTTTTTTACGCCCTTCCTCCCCATCCCATCTACATCTGCTTTTTGACCAGGTCCATGCACATGCCTGCAGCAACCGTCGCTCCGGAATCGCGGATAGCGAAACGGGACATCTGCGGAATGACCGAGTTCTTCTCGATGACCAAGGGTTGTGTCGGGATCAGCTTGACAACGGCAGCATCCCCATTCCGGAGGATGTCCTTGTTCTCTTTGATCTCTTCACCGGTTGCCGGGTTCATCTTTTTGATAATCTCCGCAAAGCGGCAGGCAACCTG
Source organism: Nanobdellota archaeon (assembly GCA_030695605.1). Lineage (GTDB taxonomy): Archaea > Nanobdellota > Nanobdellia > Woesearchaeales > GW2011-AR9 > JAUYQE01. The sequence continues at coordinate 8,579 of JAUYQE010000119.1, read as the reverse complement.
CGCCGTGTGGATATGGAATACCGGCGTGTAGCCGACCGTAACGACGCTCGGATGGTTCATGATGACTATCTGAGCCGTGAATTCCGTCGCTACTGTGGGCTGGTTGTCCGCCGGGCCGAGCACATCGCCCCGAGCAATGTCTTTCTTGCCCACGCCCCGCACGGAAAAGCCGACGTTATCGCCGGGCTCCGCTTGCGGAATCTGCTCGTGATGCATTTCAATGGTCTTGACTTCGCCAGTAACGCCCTTACCTTCCCGGCCAGGAACGATCATGACTTTGTCGCCCACTTTCATAATGCCTGTTTCCACTCTGCCGACGGGAACTACACCGATACCGGTGATGTTATAGACGTCCTGCAACGGCAGCCGCAACGGCAAGTTTACCGGCTTCTGCGGCACTTCGAATTTGTTCAAAGCGTCAAGCAGCGTGTCGCCGGTCCACCAGGGCATCTTCTCCGATTTCTTGGTGATATTTTCACCCGGATAGGAAGCAAGGGGGATGAAGCGCAGCTTGTCTACTTTCCAGCCCGCTTGCGTCGCATGCTTCTTGACTTCTTCGATGACTTCTTTAAAGCGGGATTCTTTGTAATCCACGCCAGAAATGTCCATCTTGTTGATCGCTACCAGCATCTGGCCGACGCCAAAGATCTTGCTTAAGCGCAGGTGCTCAATGGTTTGGGCATTCACGCCATCGTTCGCAGCAACGACCAGAACAGCGCAATCTGCCTGTGACGCGCCGGTAATCATATTCTTGATGAAATCCTTGTGCCCGGGGGCGTCAATGATGGTGAAGTAATACTTGTCCGTATCGAAGCGCTTGTGCGAAAGGTCGATAGTTACCCCACGCTCCTGCTCTTCTTTCAGGTTGTCCATGACGAAAGCAAACTCGAAGCCCGCTTTTCCTAATTGCTGGGCTCTCTCTTTCAGCTTCCGCATCGTCAGCTCATCGACGTTCTTCGTATCGAAAAGCAATCTGCCGACGGTCGTCGATTTGCCGTGATCGACATGTCCGATGAATACGACGTTAATGTGTTCTTTTGCGCGTGCCATTTTTTGAATTTCCTCCGTTTTTCTGTTTGGTTAAATGGTATTTTTTGAGTGAAATCTTCCGCTTAATATATAACGAAAGACTAGGTGCTTTGTGTTCAGGGTTTATTTATAAAGATTTCGGCGGGAATATATCATTTTCCAACTAGGCATAACCCCACGGAATCATCCAAACTTGGGGAAGGTCGTTTTTCTTGAGGGTCGTACTCAATCTCATGAAAAAAATCATAGCATTCTTCTTTTCCAGCAGACTTAAGAATACTACGAACCTCTTCCAAATGAGGAGAAAAATTCCTATGTCTACAAGCATTTAAGAGGTTAACAATATCAGTTTGATCTTTCATCTTCAGCCGCAGCAATTTTAAAGCGATGCCATACTCCAATGTTGGAACTTTAGCACGCAATTCACTGTTTTTTCTTCTCACTGTAACTTCTTCTGCAGTATCAATGATGTGGCTGTAATGATCCGGAAGCCACCAGAAATCAGAGGGTTCTGTTTGATAATTGACGAAGACCACATCATCTTCTTTCCGTAATGAAATCCTTTTCCCCGAGAGGCTGGTAATGTTGAACGGTAATCTCTGAGACAAGAGGTTAGAAACAACAACCATCTGCGCTTCTGAAGCAGTTGTGGCCAGATCAACATCTCCGGTCTCCCGTAAAAGTACATCTAAACCAGTAATCCCCCGAATATCGGCGACCCCGCCCCCGAGAATGTGGGCAGTTCTTATTTGAAATGCTGCTCCGCCCCCTATAACGTACGGAATATTATTTTGCTCTAACTCTTCAGCAAGATATTGAAGCCCGGTAAAATAAAAACTATCAAGGATGGTATACTTCCTATTAAGGGTATGGTGAGCCATTCTATCATTCAAAAACTCCCTCTTTTTAAACTTTTCCCAGAAAACCACTAAAAAGTAGCAACCGACAGTATTGGATGAAGACGAGGAAAAGAAGAAAGAGCCATCATGCCCCCAGCATGCCTTCCGTCAATCCTTTCCGGGAGATAATCTGCTTGCGGACTTTCTCCTGCAGATCGCCGGGGATGCGCTCAAACATCTGGTCGACGAGCGAAGAGTTTCCTCGGCCTTCCGTTGCAGAACGCAGATCGCTGCTCCAGCCCAAGAGTTCGGCAACGGGCAACTTCCCCGTCACGACGACCTGATCTCCTTCCTGGTCCATGCCCAGTAGCTGGCCGCGCTTGGAAGACACTAATTTTGAAATCGTGCCCGTGTATTCGGTCGGCGCTTCGATACGCATGATCTGCAGGGGCTCAAACATCATGGGACCGGCTTGCATCATGGCCCCGCGAATACCTTCCCGGACCGCAGGATACATCTGTGCGGGCCCGCGATGGATCGCATCCTCGTGCAGCGTGCAGTCCGTCAGGCTGACTTTCACATTGATGCAGGGCTCCCTGGCTAAGGGGCCGGATTTCATCACATCATCGAACATATCGAGCACCAATTCCAGAATCTCGTTAATGTACACCACTCCCCGCGTTTCATCCATGAAAATATTTCCTTCCCGAATCGCTTTCACCATATTAGCCTTCTTGCTGTCCCAGCCGCATTCATCACGGAGGAAAGAGACCACTTGGTCATCTTTTTTCTTTATTCTGCCGAGGGGAAGCCGGCCGTCTTTTATGCCTTTGCTGATGACCGGATCAAGCGGTTCGACTTTGAAATAGAGCTTATTATGCTTATTGGGCGATTTTCCTTCCACTTCCGGGCTTTGCTTGGTGATGGTCTCCCGATACACGACAATGGGCGGCGAGGTCTTTACTTCCAGCCCTTTCTCCGTCACAATTCTATTTTCAATAATCTCTAAATGCAGCTCTCCCATGCCGCTCATGAGATTCTGCCCGGTCTCTTCATTGATCTCAATCTTGATGGACGGATCTTCCCGGCTCACTTTGCGCAATACTTCGACAAGCTTCGGCAAATCGCCCTGCTTTTTGGCTTCTATGGCTTTGGTGATGACCGGCTCAAAAATATGCTTCAATTCTTCAAAGGGCTGCTCCGGCTCTACAGTGACCGTCTCGCCGGCAAAGCCCACGACGCCGGAAATTGCTAAGACATTGCCCGCAGGCAGGGACTCGATGATCTCCGGCCGGATGCCGTTATAGATATAGACATTCTGGATGCGCTGCCGCTGCTTGGCATTGTTCAAATATACTTCCATCCCACTCCGCAGCGTACCGCTGAACAAGCGGCCAGCAGAGATATCTTTTCCCGAACGTGGATCGATAACAATTCTGGTGATGACAAAAGCAGGCTTGCCATTGGGATTACAACCAATGAGATCTTTCCCAAATTCGGAATCGGCTTCCCCATGCCAGATCTTGGGTACTCGATACACTTGCGCCGTGATGGGATCCGGATGATGCTTGATGACCATGTCGAGGATGACTTCGTGCAAAGGCGCATTTTCCCACACCCACGCTTTCCGCGGCTCTTCTTCCAGTTCATAAATGCGGAGAATATCAGAGAACTTGATATTTTTCTTGGCCATGAACGGGAAAGACAGCGCCCAATTTTCCCGGGCAGAACCGAAAGCTACGCTGCCATCCTGCACATTCACTTTCCATTTTTCCCGATACAGCGGCTCGGCAATTTTTTCCAATAGAACGTTAAAATTCGTCATCAGCGTCATGATGCGCTGCGCAATTTGGTCTGACGATAATTTCAGCTCTTTCACTAAACGATCGACTTTGTTGATGAACAGGACCGGCTTTACCCGCTCTCGCAAGGCCTGCCGGACGACGGTTTCCGTCTGGGGCATGATGCCTTCAACACCACAAATCAGGACGACCGTTCCGTCGACGGCACGCATGGCCCTCGTCACATTGCCGCCGAAATCCACGTGCCCGGGCGTATCAATGAGATTGATCAGATATTCTTTGCCATGGTAATCGTGCACCATAGAAACATTGGCCGCATCGACGGTCATTAACCGTTCCTGTTCGTCCTTATGCTGCCAAGTCATCATGCCGCCTTCGAGTTCTCCCGCGTACTTGGCAGCCATCATGCCCGAAGCGGCGAGAAGATTATCGGTAAAAGCGGTCTTGCCGTGATGGATGTGGGCCGACGTACAAATATTACGAATCTGCTGCGGCGTTTTGGTGATCCGCATCACCCGATCGACCATTTTTTCTGCCATGGTAATCTCCCTTCAAAACGTATGCGCCTCATGCACCGTCTTGTAACTATGCAATTCTTTTGCTGCAAACCATAAGCTTATTTCTTTCTGGGCTTCCTCACCATTGCCGGAAGCGTGAATGACATTCTCCACTCCTTTATTCTGCGCATCCGCATAGGAAAAGCTCACGTGAGTAAAATCCCCCCGTATCGTGCCGGGCGCTGCACTCTTGGGCTCGGTGCTGCCGACCATTTTCCGAACAGTATCGACTGCGTGGATACCTTCTATGCATAGTGCCAATACCGGCCCGGAGGTAATGATCTTCACCATGTGCTGCAAAACTTTCTCGCCGCGGCGCTTGCCAACGCCACCAATCTCATCATAATGTTTTCTGGCCAATTTCTCATCAGCCCAGGCCATCTTGGCCCCCACTACCTTGAAACCCGCATCTTCAAACCGGGAAAGGATTCGCCCCATCAGCCCCCGCTTTACCGCATCCGGCTTCAACAACACCAGCGTGCGCTCAATCATCGTCGTTAAGAAACTCCTTTCTTTCCTGCTGGTGCAGCAGTTCCTTTCTTATGCTCTTTCCGGAACTCTTCCGTCCAGCGCGTCCGTAACGGCTTGCGCTTCAGCTTCAGGGTATTCTTCCGGCATTTGCTCGAACAGAAATAAGATACTTTGCCCGTGGCGTAAATAAACATCGTGCCCGTTCCCGGGCGGAGTTCCGTTCCACAAAAGGCGCAGAGGGGCATTTTATTTTCTCTTCCCCCCGCGCTTTCCGCCACCCAGGCGTTGCGCATCTATCTCCGTTTCCAAGAGCATTAAAATGTCGCCAGGGCGTACGGGGCCTTTCACATTTCGGCGAATGGCTTTGTTCTTATCCCGCCCGTCCAGAATCTGGCACATGACTTGCGTTATTTCACCCCGGCTTCCGCCGCGCCCCACAATCTCGCGGACTTCGGAAGGAATGCCTTCCGGAAAGCGAATCTCGCTTTCCATCCGCTCTTCTTCCTGCGGCTTTCCTGGGGCCGTTTTAGAATCAGCTTTTTTGTTCATGGTAGTAATGGTTTAGCAACTCTTTCACTCCATTTATTTCGCAAGATCTTCCAGCATGCCTTTGGCAGTGCCCGGATTGACGACGGCCACGGCAGCAGTTCCCACTGCTAACCCAGCAGCTGCACCGAGATCATCTTTCTTTGCAACAGAAACGCACGGAATGTTTTTCTCCTTGCAAAGCAGCGGCAGGTGCATGACAATCTCTTTCGGATTCACATCTGCAGCGTACACGACGAGCTTGGCCTGCCCTTTTTCGGCAGCTTTCGTCGCTTCGTTCGCTCCTTTACGGATCTTTCCGCTCGTTCTCGCAATTTCGACGAGTTCTAATACTTTTGCATCATCAGCCATTTTGGACCTCCACTCTATAATTTTGAACCCGGTAACCAGAAGTTACCTCATTGACACATCAATGACTGTCAACTCATGGGCGTGGCTGTTCAAAAATGAAAGTGTTTTATAAAGATTGCGGTGGGGATTTTGCGAAAAGCAAAGCAGTGGCTTGATATTTATGCCCCTATGCAAAAAGAAGACAAAACGTTTATATTGAATGCGTTGCCCTGCCGGAATAATGGCCACCCTCCTGAAACTCGAAGACGTCCACAAGACCTATCCACTCGACGGCGGGAATGTTCCGGCAATCAACGGCATCTCTCTCACCATCAACACCGGCGAATTCGTCGCCGTTATCGGCCCCAGCGGCTCCGGAAAAAGCACTGCCATGAATCTCATCGGCTGCTTAGATACTGCCACCAAAGGCTGCATCTTCCTCGAAAAGCAGAATATCCAGCAGCTGCCGGAAAGCGAACTCGCCCATATCCGCGGCCGGAAGATCGGCTTCGTGTTCCAGACGTTCAATCTTATTCCCACACTGGATGCACTGGAGAACGTCGCTTTGCCGATGCTGTTCCAGAAAGTGCCCAAGAAAAAGCGCAAGCAAAAAGCCCGGCAGCTCTTGGAGCAGGTGGGCTTGGGCAACCGGCTGCATCACTTGCCCAATCAGCTCTCCGGCGGGCAGCGGCAACGCGTCGCTATTGCCCGGGCTCTGGCCAATGATCCGGAGATTATCTTAGCCGATGAGCCAACCGGAAACTTAGACACCAAAACGGGAGAGGGAATCATGAAACTGCTGCAGGATTTGAACAAACAAGGAAAGACCATTATCGTCGTCACGCATAATCCGGCGCTCACGAAGATGGCAGATAAAATCATAACGCTCAAAGATGGGAAAGTGGTGAGTGGCTGAGGAAGTTGGAGGATACTATGAAAACAATAACCAAGAACACCAACTGTACTTTACAAGCAAAGATGCTGAGAGTGTTATGTCTCATGGCGCTGCTGGCCACGATGCTACCGGTGGTTACTGCCCAGATTGCTATCGAGTCCTTTGCGGCAACCCCCAAAACCGTCCTGCCGGGAAATGAAGTGGTTCTGATACTTACTCTGGAAAATAGCGGCGAAGAAGACATCGAGAATATTGCCGTGGCTTTAGACCTCACGCAAGTGCCTTTTGCACCCGTCGATTCTTCGACGGAGAAAATCATTGCGGAAATTAATGAGAATGACCGTGAAACGCTCTCTTTTACGATAAAAGCGCTGCCGAATGCAGAACCGGGCACGTACAAAATTCCCGTAGCAATTTCTCACGATGGAACCAGCAAGACTTCCCTGCTGGGCATCGAGGTCAAAGCGCCAGCCCGCCTGGAAGCTTTTCTGGAAAAATCAGAACTGCGGACGATAAACGAACCGGGAGAAGTGACCGTGAAAATAGTCAACAGCGGATTGAGTGCAGTAACGTTCCTGAAAGTCACGCTGCTGGAAAGCCCTGCCTACGGCATCCTGTCACCGGCGCAGCGCTACATCGGCGACGTGGACGTGGGTGATTTCGAGACGGAAGAATTCACGCTCCTGGCAAAAGCTGAAGACCCTATTCTCGCGCTGGAGCTGGAGTATCGTGATGCGCAGAACCAGCGCTTTACGACATCAGCTTTGCTGGAAGTGCCCGTTTATTCTGCTGAAGAAGCGCAGCAGCTCGGTCTCGTCAAAAAGAGCACCCTGCTGCCAATAATTTTGGTCATTTTCGGGCTTGCCGGAGCAGTGATGATATACAAAAAACTCCGAAAAAAAAAAAAGGCAGAGTGAGCGTGATTCTCCATGCTCTGTGATTCTTTTTGGCTGGCCGTGAACAGTATCCGCCACCGCAAGCTGCGCTCCTGGCTGACGGTCATCGGCATCGTTATCGGAGTAGCCGCAATTATTTCTTTGCTGATACTCTCCCGAAGCCTGGAAAGCACTATCGGGGAGCAATTTGAGCAATTTGGGGCCAACCGGATCCTAATCTCTGCCAAAGGGTTCCAAGGGCCAGGAACGGCGTCACAAGGCCTGACGACGGAAGACGTAAAGACGATAGAAAAAATTTCTGGATTCGCCTATGTCCTGCCGGCTTTGTTCCGCAGCGCGGAAATCGTGCATCGCCAGGAGACGGGCTTTACGCTCATCAGCGCCCTGCCGGCCGAACAGTTTGCAGCGTTCTATGAAGATATGGGTGTGGATATTGCAGCAGGGCGGATGGTCAAAGACGACGAGAAATATGTGGCGCTCATCGGCTCCCGAGTGGCGACGGACATGTTTTCCAAAGAGATTGGTGTGGGAAGCAGGATCACGATAAACAAAAAAGAGTTCAAAGTCCTGGGTATCGTCGAAGAGATCGGCAATGCACAGGATGATAACCAAATCGCCATTCCTTTGGAAGCGGCACGGGAAATCTTTCAGGAGCCGGAACGGGTGGATACCATCATTGCCCAAGTGAAATCCAGTGCCGACATCCCGGCCTTGCAGGAGAAAGTCGAGCGGGAACTGGAGCGGAAGCGAGGCGATACGAATTTTCAGGTGCTCACAGCCAGCCAGATACTGGAGCAGATCAACCAAGTCTTGGGCGTGCTGCAAGTCGTTCTCGTCGGCATTGCTGCCATCTCGTTGCTGGTGGGAGCCATCGGCATCATGAACTCGCTCTATACGAGCGTGCTGGAACGGACCAAAGATATTGGCATCATGAAAGCGATCGGTGCCAGAAATTTGGACATCTTAGAAATTTTTCTGATGGAGTCCGGATTAATTGGCTTAGTGGGCGGCATCTTGGGAACAGCTTTGGGGACGGGCATTGCGCTCGCTATCGGCCCGCTCTCGAAACACGCGGGATTCTTACTGACGATAAACATAGAATTATCGGTGCTGCTCTTCGGGCTGGCTTTTGCATTTATTCTCGGCGTTCTTTCCGGCATTTTACCGGCATGGCAAGCGTCAAGACTGAAGCCGGTGGACGCGTTACGGTATGA
>JAUYQE010000089.1 GCA_030695605.1 Nanobdellota archaeon | reverse complement strand
GCTCGCCAATGATGGTTGTTGCGGTGCAGGCCGCAGAGAGGGAAGAGCTTTCTGTACAAGACGTTTTGCACGTTTCCCAGAGGATGGACATAGCAAGCCCAATGGGATCACGAACCGTATTCTCAACACTTCCGAGCAGAGCATCAGCCGGGCTAAAGAAAGGGATTAGCCTAAAAACTTCACCAAAGCCATATTTGCATTCCATCTGTGACCTCATATCTTCACAGACACTAAAAGGCACGCCTTGAGCAGCTTCATTCTCCAAGCAATAGACATAACGACACTGTATCTCGGTTATCCTCTCCATATTTTCAATGATGCCAGGCAGGCAAAGCCCGACAGCCGACAAGATCAGATTGTCGTCCAAACCGCGTGCAGTGGCTGAGGTCAATGCTCCATGGAGCTCTGGAGAACCAAAACTTAAGGCTTCGGCAAGTTCATCGCCTTGCAGGAAATCATTGTTATAGTAATCCAAGACGTCCTCCTGCCATTCGCCTATGAAATCCATATACGGCCCATCCACCGGAGAGCAACTTAAAAACGCCGAAGGGACTTGCAGCCATTGAATAACATCTTCAATGGTGCTTTCTGTATCCGTCAAGCTCCCACACAAGAGGGTTCTAGTGATAGGTTCAGGAATACCTTCCGTAGAAGCAGTCGCAATATTAATGACTTTCAATGCAAAGATTACTGGCCGAATAATAAGGCTATTCACAAACTGCAGCCACTCAACAATGTTCTTAAGATCGGCGACTGTTCCAGCTATATCAATTGCAAACGTATCTCGTGCCTCCTCCACTTTCTCATCAATATTCTGCGCCAGTTCTCCATATTTGCTATAGCTGAATGGCAAGCTTAAATTCACCAGTTGCACTTCCGCATTCTTGACCGCCAGATCACCCAGCTGCGAATAAATAAAGAACTGGCAGACAGCCGGAACTTCAACGGCCCGGAATTCCTCATCATCAACCTCTGCCGGCAACTCCGGGAAGACTGTTGCCGCCGCAAACTGGTCGAATTCCAGCACGATAGTCGGCGTTATCTGCTGCACGCTTTCCATATTTCCCCCATATAACAAATTCCGTTTTATAACCAACCCGGAACGCTCTCCACTCAGCTCGCAGCCGGACAACTGCACGTTCAACGCTGTAGCGTCATCAGAACGCAACGGCACGTTGACGGAAAGCCGCGGGTAGATCAATTGCGTCGTAGCCAAATCTACAAACCCTTGAACGGCAACATTGCGGGTATCGACTTCCCAGTATTCTGGCTCCTCTTCAACTGCTACGCCCAATAATTCAATGGAATATTCTCCTTCACCAGCACTTTCTAGGCGGGCATTCTCTGTTGCATCAGCATCTTCCGGATAATTCTCCGCAGCATTGCCTGCAGTGTCCAGCACCTGCAGCGTGAAGAACTCTCGAGCACCCGTGCCGCTTTTCAATCCATCTGCGGTAATATCCAACGTGCATGCCCACAGCCCTTCCTCCCGTTCACAATCATCTTCGCTGGTAAAAGCCGCCCAGCCCGCTTCATTTATTTCTCCGCTGGGCAACAGCGTCGCATTCGGAAACAGCGTTTCTGCATCATTAATCGGATCCTGAAGATCAACAAGAATCAGAAGCCCATTCTGCTCTGCAACTTTCAGCTTCAGCCGCAAGCGGTCATTGCTCTGGAAATAATTTTTCTCACCGGCATCGCCCACGGCGAGCACTTCTACTTCCTCAACATCCGGCGCATCCGGATCCACCAGCAGCTCGACGGTTTCTCGGGGGCCATCATTTCCGACGAGATCTTTAAAGATCGTTAGGCTAGCACTCACCCGGTCAGTATCTTGCGTCAAGCGCACCTTCCAGGTGCAGATAAAAAGATCGCCATCCTCATGACACTCATCGGGCAGGTCAAAATCCCCTCGTCCGGAAAAAGCTCCCAGCTTGGCCGTAATCTTTTCTCGGGCCAATCCCGAGCCGTCATCGCGGGCTTTCAAGAGGAGCAGATTCTCGTCTTGCTTAACAAAGCTCTTGCCTTCAAACGTCCGCGGCGTGCCGAAGAACTCGACGACCGGCGCGGTGGTATCGGGAGTAAAAGTCTTCTGTATAGTTGCTTCCCGCACATTGCCAAAAGCATCCGTAGCGGTTATCTTTACCGAGAGAGAAGCCTGTGGAGCAATCTCAACGTTTTCCCAGATGCAATGCTTCAAGCCGGGCTCTTCATCATCCGAGGTGCAGCTGGCTTGCGGATTTTCAAATGTAAGCTGTTCAGAAGCAGCCGTAACGCCATTCACATTTAGGTCACTGGTCTCTCGCACGTCGACCGTCAAGGAAGAAGGTATCGTTACGGCACCAATAAAATCACCGGCATCCGGGAATTGCACTGTTCCAAGAATTTCCGGCTGCACAAAGTCCGTAGGAGTAGAACTCGGTTTCATCGCCTCATGCCCCAATCTATCGACTGCTTTCACCGTTATTCTGCGCTGCCCTTCCCCACTAAAGCTTCCCGGTAACTGTTCTGCAAGATGATATTCTCTCTGCCCGAGCGTAAAGTCCGCACGGGCCTCGTCAATAGCCAAAAACAACTGCTGCGTATCGGCATCCAAGATTTCTATCTTCTGCAGCCCGGCCGCATTCGTGGGATCGTCCGTAACGGTCATGTCCAAAAACAAGCTGCCCTCCTGCTGGCGGAGCACGGCAATACGGATGGTGGAAGCACTTAGATCTGAACTAATTGTGCTTCGGGCCGAAGCGCTCTCTTCAGCAAGGTATGCAACGGAAAACGGATAACTGCCTTCCGCAACGCCTTCTTCTAGCGGCAACGAATAACTGCACAACTGCCCACCGACGGAAGCGCTGCAGGAAGCAAAGGGCTGGTCAGTTACTCCCACCTGCAAGCGCACATCCTGCGGCAAAACTGTTCCCGCTGCCCCCGCAACCAACGCTTCCACGTTCCACGTATCACCATTGCCGTCCAAAAATCCGGCTACATTGGCAGATCCGCTATTCTTGGTAACGCTTATCGTGGCAGCCAGAGCGCTCGCGCTCGAAAAGGGAAGCAGGAGCACGACGCAGATAAGAAACAGGCTCACTGCTTTCTGCTGTACACCTCTTTCCAATGTTTTTCTTTTAGCTTTTTTTGTTGCCATGTTACGTAAACCGCGGTGCTAAGCTCCGCCGCACTTCGGAAATCTGCGAGATGCGTTCCATCTCGCCCATGAGCTGCAGGTCTTCAATCACGCGAACGTGCTCTTGAGGAGGAACTTGCAAAAACTCCGCGCTGGGCAGATAAAACTCTATGCCCGAAGCGCTGTACAAATCTTCGGGTGTAATAGTAACATACGTGCTTTCGGTATTCCAGCCCGCTTGCCCGTTCATAACGGAATCCATCGCCACCCGGTTCAGTGTGTAGCACTCTTCTAAAATGCCCAAAGGCAATATATCGTAACAGCGCTCTTCTTCGGGAATAACGACCTCTCGATCATCAACAATCAAGCCTTGGACTTCATAGACTCCAGGAACCAGCCGTACGGTTTGCTCTGCATCGCCGCTGAGCGTTACGGCCGTGGTAAAATCATCCATGCGCAGCCGGGGATTGAGGTCGGCAACTTTCTGCAGCGTTATCGTCGCTGTTTCTGTTGGCTCTAGCTGCTGGGTAATTCCCGTAAAGCGCCAGCGGTGCTTTTCATCGAGCTCGTTCGGCGTGTACGAAAAGACCTCTAAGGCCATCGCCGGAAAAATGCCGGAGAAGAAGCACGTATCGCCAACACACTTTTCCAACAGCTTTTTCTTCACGGTAACGGGGATATCGCGAACTTTGTGCAATTCGACCGCCGGCTCCGCTATTCCCATAACCGCATACCCGAAAACGCCGGGCTCTTCTTTGTAGCGGTAGGTATCAATCGGATAAAACGCCGTCAGATAATCCGTTTTGATGAAGCTGCCCACACCGCCGTATACTGCAGGGTACGCGCTTTCCAGAACGCCAGCAGCATTCGTTTCTCCGATCGTGCAGAAATCCGTGTCCGGAATGGAAAAACCGACGTGCACCGCTTCCAAAGGCTGCTTGGTAAAGCTATCTAAAACCAAGGCCCGTATCGGTTCCGTGTCCCAATGCTGCTTATCACAGATAAGGCTCTGTTCTCTTGGCGTTATCGGCGGGATAATGACACTTTCCGGGCGTACTGGCTCATTGTTGCGGATATTGGCTTCCAGCGCAAAAGTAAAGCTATAGCCGTTCCCCTTAAACGCTTTCTCGTCCCGCAGGGTTATCAGCACCGGAAAGCTGAGGTCGTACACAACATTGTACGTATCCATAAAAAAGTTCAGCACGTTAAAATGCGTTTCCAAAGGCACGGGCTGGATAAGCCCATTATCGTTATTCACAGAAAAATAGGGCGCCCAGTCAAAGTAATCAAGATTGATGTTTACTTTCGGCTCGACGGGGAAGGGCAGGATCATGTTATCGTACAGGCGCTGGTGCAGGTATGAAAGATCTGCGGTGGGAAATTCGCTGCGCACAAAATTCTCGCTTTCCAGAAAGCGGAGCATCGGAACATACGAGTTCAG
>JAUYQE010000106.1 GCA_030695605.1 Nanobdellota archaeon | reverse complement strand
TAAATTCTCTTCTTTATTTTTTTTATTTTCGACATAAAACCAGAGAAATGAAAACTGAAAACAGCAAAGCAATAACTGGGACAGGTTAAGCACAAGGCCTCAACTTAGGGGAATGATTGAAGGGTTTCCGTTTAATGAAGGCTTTCCCGAAGGAGGACCTCACCACAACGTTAATAGAATCTACGAATTAATCCTCCGGGATGGAGAGATAGTTGATGCTTCCGTCGACTATTCTACTCAATATCGAGCCGAGGGGTTACAGTGGTTGACGTCTCATCATGAGACTTTTAATAAATATGTCATTGCCGCTTGGCGTGAAAAATAGGAGCCATTTTTCTAGAAAAGACTATCACGACTTATGACTATTCTCTATCAATCGACCAAACCGTTCCAATCCCAAGAAAACAGCCGTTAATTTCGCATTGACGAGAGCAGTCAGAAAAGAAATCTCTCCAGCAAACAGAAATCGTCCCTTGTTATAGAGCGGCATCTCGATAAATTCCGAGCCGCGAACTTCGACAATCAGTTTCTTCCCTAAACTGAGCAAGCAGCTTTTCTTGTACTGCATTCTAGCTAGGATTAAGAGCCGATGAACCGCTGCCAGATCCCGGCAGGCCACGTGCAGGATGAAAGGCTCAACCCGCAGCCACACTAAGCCGTTGGGGTTCTCCAGAATGAAAAAATCGTCGTCAACCAGCTCATGGCTTACTTTCAGCCATTCCGTTTCATTTTTCTTCCCGCTGCCCTGCCACAAGTAAACGCGGCCGGAACAGGAAGAAGTCGTATAGTAATCTTGGTGGGCATTCAGAACCTTCAGGATTAGAATGACCCGGGCATCGATCGAGCCTTTCTTGCTTTTGTCTTCTTTTTCCAGAAAGGTTTTCTTCTCGTTGTCGAAGTTCATGGTCGGTTTGGGGATTTGTGTAAAGTAACTACCCACTTAGCGCCGCCTGTGGCGGTGCGACGGACAACTCCTCACTACGTTCGTCGTTGTCCTGCAACTCACCCCGAAGGGGGCGTCCTCCGAGTCGCCGCACGCCACGACGGCGCTGGTGCGGCGGGGGATGCCCCTACGGGGTGCCGCACGAGGACTTACTTTGTAAGTCCGACAGCCGCCGTCGTGGTGGCGTGCGGCAGGGTAAAGTGACTATCGTATCCTTTCCGTGAACAATAGCTTTAAAAATATTCTCTCTTTAAACGTGAGAATGGCAGAACGAAAAGTCCAAAAGCTCCTCATCGAAGAAGCAACCGGAAAGAAATATCTCGTGAAGAGCGTAAAAGAAGACTTCCATACTGCTGAAGGGACAATTGCCAAAGCTGATCTGCAATCCGGCAAGACTATTGTCCATTCAAATCGGGGGAAACGCTTTCTAAGCCTCAATCCCACGTTTCCTGACCTCTGGGAGCTGCTGAACAGAGGGCCGCAGATAATTCTCCAGAAAGACGTCGGGCTCATTCTGGCCAAGACGGGCGTGAATAAGAATTCGCTGGTCGTTGACGCGGGCGGCGGCTCTGGCTCGCTCACTTTCTCTCTGGCCAATGTCTGCAAGCACGTTTTCGTCTACGAGAACAATCCCGCGCACTTTGCACTGCTGGAAAAGAATACCCTGCTTTTTGGATTGAAGAACGTCACCCTCAAACAGAAAGATGTCTACCAAGGGATTGATGAAAAAGACCTGGATCTTATTACTTTAGACCTGCCTGAACCATGGAACGCTCTCCAACACGCGGAAAAAGCCTTAAAGCCGGGAGCCTTTCTCGTCGTGTACTTGCCGAACTTGCACCAGGTGCACCAGTTCATCCAAGCAACGAGAAAAACCAACGTTCGCGTTCTGGAAACGCTGGAGCTGCTGGAGCGCAAATGGCAGATCAGCGAAAAGATCATGCGCCCGGAATTCCAGATGCTGGGGCATACGGGATTTTTGATATTCTGTCGCAGATTATGAGATCTCAATGGTTACTTTGATGTCATGCGAAGATGGCTGCAAAGCTTGCTCATAGTGCATTAATGGAATTTTGTGATTGAGCATTCGGGGAAGAACTCCCGGCCAGCGTTCCATAAACCGGCGAAGACTTTGTACTCCCTGATAATAATCAGTACGATGGGCGTTCACGGTCCCAAAAAAAACTTTGTTCCCTAAAACCGCGTTTAGGTTTATCGCATCACCAGAAATGCTCAGCTCTTTCTTCCCTGGCGTAATGCTTGTAAGACACACCACCCCATTGTTGCCCGCCCAGCGCATGGCATCAAAAGCCCGCTGGGAATCGCCGGATGCTTCGACGATAAAATCAATATTCCCTAAAGTACTGATACGCTGCTCTAAAGAAGAGGAGGATGCTGAAGCACTAAGGTACGTAGCCCCAATGTCCGCCACAATTTTTGATTTGCTATTTCCGGGGGGACTGCGGGCCAACACAGAAACATCCCAGCCTTGCTCGACAAGCAGCATCGCCTGCAAGAGCCCGATGGGCCCGGCACCAATCACGAGTGCGGTTCTGGGATTCCAAACGAGGCGCTGCTGCAACTTGTACGCCTGGCGAAGCGCTTTTTCAACCACACTCAACGGTTCCAGAAGAACACTTACCTCTCCCAGTTCCGCGGGAATGGGGATAAGATAGTGCGATTTATCTTTAAAATATTCCGCCATACAGCCATCGAGCTCTTTAATGCCGGACTCCGTAAACTTTCCTGTTGAGCACATATCATTTGAGCCGTGGTTACAATTCTCACAGCGAGGGCAAGGCCGACGCACCGTTCGCACCACGTGCTGGCCGATAGATAAGCCAACAACATTCTTTCCCATCTTTTCAACGATGCCGCAGGATTCATGCCCGAGAATAAGGTATTCTTTTCCAAAAGGAGCAGTTCCGTAGAGCCCTTCATGGATCTCACGATCAGTTCCACAGACCCCGGCACGCACACTCCGAACCAGCACCTCATCATCACTTATTTCTGGAGTGGGCATCTCACGAAGGTGAGCACTGTACTTTTCTCCAGGAATAACTGCCAGAGCTTGCATAGGTGCTCGGTATCAGGAATATTTTTAAAGGTTATAGTCCCCTGCATCACAAAAGCCA
>JAUYQE010000081.1 GCA_030695605.1 Nanobdellota archaeon | reverse complement strand
CTTCCTTCGCCATCTTCTCCAACTTCGCCTTGTTCTTCCTAAACGGCGCCAGCAGCGCATTGATCTCCCGCGCCACTGCTTGCTTTAAGTCCAGCGGATGCAGCTTTTTCTCGACGTAGAGCTGCTCCAGCTCTTCGTACGAAGAGAACGTCAGATTACCGCCAAATTTCGCGGGCCGCTCGACCACAAATTTCTCTTTACGATCCTGCTTAAGAGTCATGATGACATACTTCAGGAACGCCAATACGCCATTATCCTGCACGACGCCCGCTTCAGCGTACGCGCCTTTAATCTTTTCCCGCACCGTTTCTTCGTCGTCCAGCAGATCGATCTTTGATTTCGGATCAGAAGCCGACATCTTCTTGCCGATCAAGCCCGGAATGAGTGGTGTCATAAACTCGATGCGAGGCTTATAGCCAACTTTCGGCAGATATTCGCGGGCATACATGAGGATTTTTCGCTGGTCGATGCCACCGTATTGCACATCTGCATAGAGATATTCCTCGTCCAAAGCCTGCATCAAGGGATACATAATGCCGCTCAACTTGGGATTCTCTCCTAACTTGACAACTTCGGATGCTGCTTTTGTCGCATCGTGAATGGACGTATGGGTCGCCAATTTCAGCACGTCTAGGATGTACTCTTTCTGTAACTGAAAAGAAGAGCCTTTCACGATCTCGATACTTTTCAGATCAGCCCCCAGAGAAGTGAACATCAGCGGAATAACACCGGCATAGTACTGGTAGCGCTTCTCCAGCACCTCCCACGGCGTGTTATCGAGGGCTCCATGGATATCAGCAAGAAGAACTTTCACTTTGAATCCGGCTTTCAGGAAATCGGCCATCTTCAGCACCCAGACATAATAGCCGATATGCGGCTTTCCGGTAATGGCTGTTCCCAGGTACACCACGGGCTGCTTTTTCTTTTTCAAGAGGCTGAGCAGCTCGTCTTCTGTAACAATTTCCTGCGTGTTCCGTTTGAGAAGCTGCAGCTTTTCTTCGGGAGTCATAGCAAAAGAGGTATGCGGGAAGTATAAATAATTAATGGTGTTTTCGGAGCGAAAGTTATAGCTTTCAGTATATGAGTCTTTATATACAAAAAGGCCCTTCCCAAAAGAATGTTTTCTTGGCCTTCCCTGAGCGGTGCCTGGCTGGCAGCTCTGTTTTCGAATGGCTCTTTAAAATCAGAAATAAAAACTCCTGAAGAAAATGAGCCCGTGCGCTATGCTTTAATCATGACGGGCAGCACGCGTGGCGAAAGCGGATCATCTTTGACTGACCCCCTGGACCGGAATTTTTTCTCGTTATCAGGAG
Source organism: Nanobdellota archaeon (assembly GCA_030695605.1). Taxonomy (GTDB): domain Archaea; phylum Nanobdellota; class Nanobdellia; order Woesearchaeales; family GW2011-AR9; genus JAUYQE01. The sequence goes on along the minus strand of JAUYQE010000081.1, from coordinate 7,665 downwards.
CGCGGGTGTATGATTCTTTGCGGGATCTCGACTTTCAGCCAGAAAATATACGAGTTCTGCATCCCGGCCAGCCTTCTTTTGATGACCGCATGGAAGCGCGAGCCTTTGCGGCTTTGCAGGAAGAGCAATTCAATGGGGCGTATGACACATCGGCCACTCAGCAAAATCTAAGGGCCATTTTGAAAGACTTCTATGCAAAAATAGATGATAATGATATTTTTGTCGTCTATATCGGAACGCATGGGGCCCCATCATTTTTGGAAATGGAACTGGATCTCCCTTTGAGAGACACGTTCATTCAGGAAGAACTGGAGAACATCCATCCTGGATTCGGATTGTTATACCTTGACTCCTGCTCTTCGGGAACCTTTATCCGCTCTTTGGGCCTTCCGGAGTATGTGCTGGTTTCCCTGACTGGAGATACGCTCGGCTGGGGTGACCGCTATTTTTCCGGTGGCGCGTATTTTTTTGAAAATCTTAATGATCCAGAAGCGGATGCCAATGTTGATGGGCACGTTACTATCGAAGAAGCTTTTACCTTAGCGGACCGGGAAGCGGCGGAGCATCGGAAAAGGATCGAGCCGTATCTGCTCGAGCAGTATAACTGGCAGGGAGCAGATCCGGCGGTGGCGATTACGCAGTTCTCGGTGCAGCCGACGATGATTCGCGGGGAAAAGACCGATCCGGATTTCTCGTTTGTAGAATGGCTGTGGTAAGAGGGGTGTAGTCTTCTCGATTTTCTCAAAACCAAAGAGCAAAATATAAAAACAGCGCTCCCCTAGAGAAAGTATGACCAAAGCACTGCTCTTCGATTTCTGGGGAACGCTGGTGGAAAATGGTGTCTGGAGCCCGACGAAACAGGTAAAGAACATTCTGCAGATTGACCTGCCCTTTTCGGAATATGTACTCCGTATGGAACGCGCTTTGATGACCCGGCCATTTCCTTCGCTTCGGGAAGCCTTTACAGAACTCTGCAAAGAATTCTCTCGCGATGGCACGGCAGAGCAGCTTGACCAGCTGATCGGCTTATGGAACAAGAATTGGATGCTGGCACGGCCTTTTCCAGACGTTCAGGAAACACTTCAAAAATTGCAAGAGAAGTACATGCTTATCCTGGTTTCCAACACGGATAGCTTTTCTGTTGAGAAAGTGCTCGACAAGTATGCGTTACGCCCTTCCTTTGCGCATATCTTTCTTTCGCATCATGTAGGGCTGCTCAAAAATGATCCGGCTTTCCTCCAGAAAGTGTTGGAAGCCCTGCAGCTCTCTGCCGAAGACTGCCTGCTCGTCGGCGATAGCATCGAGAGCGATATGGAAGCGGCCAGAAAAGCAGGAATACAGAGCGTTCTTATCGATCGGAAAAATGCTCGGGATTATCCCCAAAAGATCGCCAGCCTGAACGAGCTGAAAGGCCTGCTAGAGGAGCAAGAATGATTGAAATCATTTTCCTCGGAACGTCATCCATGCAGCCGACGAAGAAGCGGAACCATTCAGCATTCCTGCTGCGCTCCAAAGAAGAAAATATCCTCTTTGACTGCGGAGAAGGCACGCAGCGCCAGATGCGCATCGCCGGCATCAAGCCCGCCAAAATCACAAGAATCTTAATCAGCCATTGGCACGGCGATCATGTCTTCGGGCTGCCCGGATTGCTCAGCGCCATGGCTGCTGACCAGTATAAAGGAACTCTGCAACTTTATGGGCCGCCGGGAACAAAAAAATACTTTGCCCACCTGTTGCAATCATTTGCGAGCAAAGAGCTCGTCCCGGTGAACGTGCACGAGATAGAGCCGGGCGTCTTTTTTGCAGCGGACGATTTCTCTTTAGAAGCAGAGCTTTTGCACCACGCCATTCCCTGCATCGGCTTCTGCTTCCGAGAGAAAGACCAGCGAAAATTTATCCTTGCTAAAATAAAGAAACTGGGCTTGCAGGGCCCCGTGCTCGGCAGGCTGCAGCGGGGAGAAACCATTGCCTGGCAAGGAAAAAAAATCAAGCCGGAGATGGTTACGACCCTGGCGAAAGGCAGAAAGATAAGCTATATCGCCGACACCCTCCACTGCCCGGGCGCCGAACATCTGGCTAAAGATGCAGACCTCCTTATTTCAGAGGGAACACACCTCGATGAGTTGCGAGAGAGTAGCAAAAGATACCTGCACCTCACGGTAAAAGAAGCGGCACAGATTGCCAAAAAGAACAAAGCGAAAAAGTTAATCATTACTCATCTCAGCCCGCGCTATAAAGATGCAGAAAAAGTGCTCCAGGAAGCCACAGCGGAATTTTCCAACAGCAGTGTGGCGGAGGATTTCCTAGTGGTGCAGGTGCCAAAAAGAGGCGAAGAAAAGCGTGATAAACAACGAAGCGCATGAGGAGCCGGTCTCTTCTGCAGGCCCCAGGCCAAAAAGGTTTTTGAGCAAAGCCAAAGGCACGAACGCCGAAAGAGAGCTTGTCAAGCTCTTTAATGAGGCGGGCTGGAGCTGTATCCGCGTGGCGGGATCCGGCAGCTCCAAGTATCCATCGCCGGACATCTTAGCGGGCAATGCCCTGCGGCGGGTAGCCATCGAGTGCAAGATAACCAAAGAGCAAAAGAAATACTTCCCGCAGGACGAAATAGAGCAATTGCGCCTCTTTTCGTCGCGTTTTGGCGCAGAAAGCTGGATCGGCGTTAAGTTCCCCAGCGAACCGTGGCATTTCGTGCTTTTGGAGGACCTGGAAGACACCGGAACGTGCCGGGCAGTTTCCGTCGAGCTGGCAAAACGAAAAGGCCTGAACATGGAAGCCTTTTTGAACAAAGAGAAAAATGGCGAAGAAGAAAACAGCATTGAAGAAAAAAAACCTCATAAGTGACGCGAACCCCATCGGTGAACGGGTGCACTACTGGCAAAAAGTTTGTCGGGGGGTCGAACGCCGTGAGACCCCATCAGAGCGGATTTTGGTTAAGCTTGTGGCAAAGCCACATGCATGAAATAAAGAAAGAATTTCGTCGGGGGGTGAACGAAGTGAAACCCCACAAGTGAGGATTTCGATCAACCATTTGCCGAGCGAAGCGAGCGCAAAAGGTTGTGACCGAAAGGTTTAAATCCTTTTTAACGAAAAAATAGTTAAGCTGCTACACCCTCCCCCTAAAATGCGCCTCACCAAGAAAAAAATAGACGATGTTGTCGTCAGAATTCTCGGCGAAGAAGGCCTGAGCCTCGTGAGCCAGCTGAAAGAGAAAGAAAACATTTCTGAGTTCGATTTGGCAAAGAAAATCAAGAAAGATATCAAGATTGTCCGCAAGATGCTGTATGTTCTCTATAATTACAATTTAGTGGGCTTTCACCGCAAGAAAGACAAAGAAAAAGGCTGGTATATCTATTACTGGAAACTCCTGCCCGAGCATATCAAGTTTGAGCATCAGAAATGGAAAAAAGAATTATTAAATCGCCTGCAGGAACGCCTGGAAACAGAGTGCAAAGAGCTTTTTTTCATCTGCCCGTCGCGCTGCACGCGCCTGACTTTTGACCAGGCTTTGGAGCTGGAGTTTCACTGCTCGGAATGCGGCTCGCTGCTTGGCCAGGATGAAAATGAGCCTAAGATTCGGGAAATCCGCAAAAAAATAGGGGAAATTCAAGAAGAGCTACGGAGCGAGATGGAAGAAGAGAAAAAAGAAGGAAGAAGCAGAATGGAGAGAAAAGCAGGAAAAAAGAAAGCTAAAAGCATAAAGCCGGCAAAGAAGAAAATGCCGAAAGGAAAAAAAATAATCAAGAAGGCTTTAGCACGATCACCAAAAGTGGCTTCTCGAAAATAACGCTTTACTTTCTGCGGCGCCCTTTGCGCCCGGCAACGACTTTTTCGATGATAGTCTCTTCTTTCAGAACCCTCTGGGTCAGCCGCTGGATATTGGATTCCATGGACGCTACCCGGCGTTCCAGGAGAATTAACACCCGCAACGAATACACGATCGCAAAAAGCGTTCCGATGATTACGGCAAGAATGACTTCGGCTAATTCTAAAGCTGGCATGCGGACACCTCTTTTTTATTTTTTAAAATGGATTATCGTTTATAAAGAATAAAATCTATTTAAACCTTTCTCTGGGGTACATCTTTTTCTCCTCAACCTTTATAAAGAAAAAGGCAGAAAAAGGCTCATGGATGATTATGAAGCGCTCCTTAAGAAAGCGGAAGAAGAGCTGCCCGAACAGCTGGGGGGCTCGGACCGGTTTGTTCTGGAGAAAGTGCGTGGCCATTTGGAAGGAAATAAGACTATTTTAAGTAACATCAAAAAAATGGCCAAAGATCTGGGAAGAGAACCTCAGCATCTCCTCAAATATCTGCTGCGAGAGCTCGCTACCCCGGGAAAGTTCTCTGGGGAATTGACAATTTTTGGAGCCAAAATTCCTGCTTCCATTATTAACAATAAAATTAAGAAATATGCCAGCGACTTTGTGTACTGCTCGGAATGCAGTAAGCCAGATACGCAGCTTATAGAAGAGAAAGGGATCACTTTCCTGCACTGCCAGGCCTGCGGCGCCAAGCGCCCGGTGAAAAGGCTGTGAGGTGGAGTTTTTCTATGACTTTTATTGTGGCTAAAAAAGAAACGCCCCGGGGGCTGCTGCTGGTGGTAACGGACAAAGCGGTCTTCGGCAAGGTTTTTACGGATGGAAACGTGCAGCTTGATTTGGCGAACTCTTTCTATAAAGGAGAAGAGATGGAAAAAGCAGATGTGGAGAGGCTTATCCCCGAAGCCCGCTACGTGCATCTGACGGGGAAAGAAGCGGTGCAGCTGGGCGTGGAGCTGGGCTTGGTCGACGAACGAAGCATTCTTATTGTGCAGAAAGTGCCGCATGCGGAAAGGGTGGTGGAGTAGGAAAGAACATACCGCGTTCCCTGCCGTGGGAATATTCTTTTCGCAAGCGATAAAACTCTTTGGTGGAAACTTCTCCGGCAAATCTCTCGTTAAATCGGAGCAAAAAGTTCTTCCGCAGATGATGGGTGTCAGCTTTTTTAGCACAAGCAATCCAGCCTTCCAGAAAATCGTAGATGTTGTCATAGCCGGTAAAGCCTTTTTCGAACTCTTCATTAAGGAAAGTAAGTTTCTTCCGAAACTTCCGGAGATTTTTGCTTTTGAGAAGCTTATGATGGGGAAAAATACGCATCCCGAGAAAATCGACCCCTCTCGATAAGGGAATAATCTTTGATTTTTGGGGATGAAGCTCCAAAGCTAGGCTCTTGCACAGGAAGAGGCTAATTTCTTTTAGGCACTTTTGTAATACCGATGGAGATTCATGGAGAATCACAAAATCGTCGACGTAGCGAAGGTAATATTTGGCGGGCAACCGATGTTTGGCGTAGTGGTCTAATTCGTTGAGGTACACATTAGCGAAAAATTGTGAAGTAAGGTTCCCCAAAGGCATGCCTTTCCCTTGTTCATCAGTCTTATGATTTGCGAGAATGGCTTTGATGAGCCAGAGAACCTTTTTGTCTGAAACTTTCCGTTTTACGACTTCCAACAAAAGGGAATGATGAACATTCTCAAAGTACTTTTTGATGTCCGCTTTGAGAACAAATACCCGCCGAGTGTTATTTTTGGAGGCTCTCCGCCGAAAAGATTCAAACCGCTCTATAGCTTTCAGCGTGCCTTTCCCCTTTCTATTGGCGAAAGAGTCGTAAATGAAATCCTTCTCGAAAAGGGGGGCAATGAGATTGCATAAAGCATGATGAACAATTCTATCCCGGAAAGCCGATTTGCTGATTTTTCGGGTCTTGGGATCACGGATGATAAACGTCTGGAGTGGCTGGGGGCGATACGCATGGAGGAGCAGTTCAGAGCGCAGCTGGAGAAGATTATCTTTCAGTTTTCTTTCAAATTCGATGACATAGTCTTTCTGGGTCTTGCCTTGGCGAGCTTTCTGGTACGCAAAGAAGAGATTTTCATAAGAACAAAGCCGAACATAGAGATCATCAGCCATACGTGCTTCTTCGGGGTGTATAATTCCGTAATTAGTTCTCACTTCTAGAGAATATAATTGCTTTTTAAAGTTTAAAAATGAAAACACCTCTCTTATCCCTTTTATTTTGTGAACTAATTTCGACATTATTTTGGCGTTTCTCGTCGTAGAAACGTCCAACTCCGAAATTAGTTCTCAATTTCGAAATTGGTTCACAGTTTTTCTTGATACACTTCTTCCGGTGTTCTGAACTCTAACGCATGGTGTATCCTCTTTTCGTTGTACCATTTCACGAACTCCTGCAGCGTTTCTTTGGGGTGTTTTCTCTTCCTCTTTTTCATGGTGTCAAACCACTTTTCCATCTTGCCATTGGTTTGAGGATGGTTTCTCCGAGACGTCCAAAGTTCAATGCTAATGGCATTGAGTTCTTGCTCAAACTCCGATAATGCTCGCTCTCCCTGCTTGTTCTTGACATTGGCAAAGAACTGGCTTCCCTTATCACTCAGCACAATCACGGGACATACTTCATTATTTAGCATTGCTTGATAGAATACAAACAGTGTGTTCTCCTTTGTCGCATTTGAGAACACACCCGCAGCCATAATTTTTCGGCTGCGATCGTCAATAAATGCGCAATATTGCTTATCGTCGTATACACTCCAATCGCAATGCCACATGTAATTTGAAATAGGCCATTGGTAGCGAACATATTTGCGTTGTCCTCGCCTCTTCTCACAAGGCTCGGTTAAGCCTTGTTCATCAAGAATTCGTTGAATTTGCCGTTGGGAAACGGCAAACCCTTCTTGCTTAAGGACGTGGTGTATTTTTTCGCCCCCATAGTCATCTTCTTTGCGGATTTGAATGACTTTTTGTACAAAAATGGGATTAATAGGTTGCTTTGGTCTTCCTGCCGTTTTCGATTTGTAAGCCCATTCTCCATATTGCTTGTGTTTGGCGATTAGCTTATAGACCATTCGCCGGCTTATTCTCTGAATTCTAGCTATAGACGTCGCACCTCGTCCAGCACGAAATTGCTGGACAATCCACTTTCTTTTTTTTCCGTTAATTTAGCCATAAAACATCACCCATATAGGGAGATCATGGCTTATTTAAAAAGAAAGTGTGAACTAATTTTGAAATTGAACACGTGCTTCTTCGGGGAAAAGGTCAAAAGCCTTAGGGCTTGGGTTATTCGGAGGAACGAGCCGTTATTGTTCAAGTTGTTGTTGCCATTCGCGTTCGAGTTGTTGTTAAGATTGTGCACAAACAACGCCCGCCCCAGTAGCCCTTCGCGCTGTTACCTGCATTTCTGCCAGCCTTTCGCATCACCACCCCGACGTTTCCGTTGAGGTTGAATTTTATGATTGTTCAATGAACAACCGTAGCGGAAGGGCGTGTAGCCCAAGCCTTATTCGTTATCTGCTTAGCGATAACGCCAGGCTCGGTAAAAGAGAAGCGAGAAAGAGAATAAAAATGTTTGCCACCACTTTTTCTTCGTAAAAAAAGAGAAATTACGCGCGGCGCCCTGCGGGCGCCTCCGACGACGACGGGGCTACCCGGAGGAACGAGCCGCCATAGTTCAAGCCGCCGCTGCCACCCGCGTTCGAGTCGCAGTTAAGATCGTGCACAAACAACGCCCGCAGTTCATCCGTATTGGTCTTCCCTCTTGAAAAGAAACCCATTCCCATCGTTCGATTATACGTTTCCAAGAGCTGGGCATACACAATATCTGCATATTCT